>JBCDFB010000164.1:0-7113 GCA_039178655.1 Pseudomonadota bacterium
CGATCATGTTAGTCCGTCCGGGCCCCACGATGCGCCGTATCCTCTCAGCCATCGCCGTCGCGATGCTGATGATGGGCTTCACTGCCGCCACACTCATGAGTGCTGAGGCTGCGGTGGCGAGCCGCATTTCGATTGAAGGCAACAACCGGGTCGACGACAGCACGGTCGCCGCGTACCTCACCATCCAGCCTGGCGCGAGCTATGGCGCCTCGGACATCGACGACAGCCTGGAGGCGTTGTTCGCCACCGGCCTCTTCGAAGATGTCACTATCGTTCAGCGCGGCAGCACCCTTGTGGTGCGTGTCGTTGAGAACCCGGTCATTAGCCGGGTCTCGTTCGAAGGGAACCGCCGCGTCTCCGACGAAATTCTGACCAGCACAGTGCAGAGCCGCGAGCGCTCCGTCTTCAGCCGCGCCACTGTGCAGGCCGACGTGCAGCGCATCCTGGAAGTCTACCGCCGGCGCGGCAGCTACCTCGCCGTTGTGGAGCCCCAAACCATCGACCGCGGTCAAAACCGTGTGGATCTGGTGTTTGATATTACCGAGGGTGCGACCACGCGGGTCGGGCGGATCACCTTTATCGGCAACCGGTCCTTCTCCGACGCGCGCCTGCGCGACCAGATCAAGACCAAAGAAAGCGGCATACTGGGCTTCCTGCGCACCACGGACACCTATGATCCTGAGCGCTTGCTCGGCGACCAGGAGATCCTGCGCCGCTTCTATTTCAACCGCGGCTATGCCGACTTCCGCATCATCTCCGCGACCGCCGACTATGACCGGGAGCGCAACGAGTTCTTCATCACCTTCACGCTCGACGAGGGTGAGCGGTATGACTTTGGCGAAGTGCGGGTGGACACCACGCTGGCCGATCTCGACCCCGCGCAGCTTCGCCGCAATGTGCAAAGCCGGCCCGGACGCCGCTACTCGGCTGAAAAGATCGAAAAGTCCCTTGAAGAGCTGACCCTTGCCGCCAACCGCCGCGGATACCCGTTCGCGCAGGTGGTTCCCTCGGGTGAGCGCAACTTCGAAACCAACACCATTGATGTGGTCTACCGCGTGGATCAGGGTGTGCGCGCGTTCGTCGAGCGGATCGACATTGTGGGCAACACCACGACGCGTGACTATGTGATCCGGCGCGAGTTCGACATTTCAGAAGGCGATGCCTTCAACCGCATCCTGATCGACCGTGCCGAGCGCAGGCTGCGCAATCTGGGCTTCTTCGAGACGGTGCGCATCACCACCAGCCAGGGTTCGGCCCCTGACCGCGTGATCGTGACGGTCTTCGTGCAGGAGAAGTCGACCGGTAAGATCTCCTTCGGCGTGGGCTACTCCACCAGCGATGGCGTGCTCGGCGACATTGCCATTGAAGAGCGCAACTTCCTTGGCCGAGGCCAGTTCGTGCGCGCCTCCGTCGGCGGCGGTGCGGACACGCGCACATTCGAGTTCTCGTTCACCGAGCCGTACCTCTTCGGGCGGCGGCTCTCGGCGGGCTTTGACATCTATCACCGTGAAAACGACGCTACGGACGAGCAATCCTATAAGAGCGTAGAGACGGGTGGCGGCATCCGGTTCGGCGTGCCGATCACTGACGAGACATCGGTTCAGGTCTTCTACAATATCTTCAACCGCGACGTTTCGATCTCCGGCAACGCCTGCCGGCGCCGTGTTCCCACGCTGTCTCTTGCAGTGTGCGACTCAGACGGGGAACGTCTCACCTCGCTGGTCGGTGTCTCGCTGATCTACAACACGCTGGATAACCAGTTTAACCCGCGTGAAGGCGTCTACGGGAACCTCACCAACGAAGGTGCCGGTCTGGGCGGCGACGCGTTCTTCTGGCGCGCCACGGCTAAGGGCCGCTACTACCAGGAGATCCTTCCGGCGGTGGGCATGGTTGGCCTGTTGAGCTTTGAGGGTGGCGCCATGCAGGCCCTCAACGACGATCTGAAGATCCAGGACCAGTTCTTCCTGGGTGGGTCGAAGCTCCGCGGGTTCCAGTCCGCTGGTGTCGGCCCGCGTGACCGGCGCACCGGCGAGGCTCTGGGCGGCCGCTACTACATGGTGGGCACGGCGGAAGCCACGTTCCCCATCCCGTTCCTGCCTCCTGAGGTGGGGCTGAACGCGGCCTTCTTCGCCGACGCGGGCTCCCTGTGGGGTGTGGATCCTGACATTGCGACCCGTAACGGCGGCACGGCCAGCATCATCTCAAACGATTTCGACATGCGTGCCTCCGGCGGCGTAGGTATCCTCTGGCGCTCGCCCTTTGGCCCCATCCGTGCCGACTTTGCCGTGCCCTTCATCGAAAACGATGCGGACCGCACGCAGGTCTTCCGCCTCTCAGGTGGCACGCAGTTCTAAGACCGCCTTGGTCGTCTCAGCGGACGCCGGTGCTTGGCGCCGGCCCGCCTCCAACGCGATGCGCTGCCGGTGCGGTGGGGATCCTTCTGCACAGCCGATCGTGGTCCAAAATCGTGGCATCGGACGGCCGCTGCCGGGCCATCGCTGCCAGGCTGAAGTTGCTTCGTCAAACGACAACCGCTCTGCGCGCGGCCGGGCCATCGGGTCCATTAAGGCAACTAAATGCGCCGCCGAAAGGTGGGCCGAGCCACAAGGAGCCGAACAGTGATGGGCGTGCTGCGGGGAGGGCATCGGTGACCGGCTTTAAGGCATGGGGGTCCCGCGGAGCGCTTTGGGAGATTGTCGCGTTGTTGGAGCGGTCATGAGCAGATTTTTCCCGCCCGCAGAGCCGCAGCGGCTTGGGACGGTCGCCGACGCGGTGGGCGCGCAGGTGGACGATGCCGCGCGCGAGAAAATCATGTCGGACGTGATGCCGCTCAGCGAGGCCGGTCCGGACCACATCTCATTCCTGCGCGACGGAAAAATGGTGAAGGCGGCTGCACAAAGCAGCGCCGGAGCCGTCTTCTGCGAACCGCGCTTCGCCGAGGCATTGCGGGAGGGGACCGTTCCCCTGGTGACCCAGCATCCGGCCAACGCGTTCGGCCTTGCTGCGGGATTGTTTCATCCAGGCGCCATGCGGCCCCGGCCGCTGACGGCGCGCACGAGCGGGGAGATCGCCTCCACTGCCATCGTGGAGAGCCCGGACGGCCTGGAAGCAAACGTCATCATCGAGGCCTATGCGGTGATCGGGCGCGGTGTGGAGATCGGCCGCGGGAGCATCATCGGTCCAGGCGTGGTGATCGGCCCTGGCTGCACCATCGGCCGCAATGCGTTCATCGGCGCGGGCTGCACTATCCAGTGCACACAAATCGGCGACAGGGTCATCATCCACCCTGGCTGCCGCATCGGCCAGGACGGTTTCGGCCTTGCCCGCATGCCGGATGGTTTCGTGAAAATCCCGCAGACCCGCTCCGTGATTATCCAGGACGATGTGGAACTTGGCGCCAACTCCACCATTGACCGGGGGTCCAGCCGAGACACGGTGATCGGCAAGGGCTGCAAGATCGATAACCAGGTGCAGATCGGCCACAACGTGGTCATGGGGTGCCATTGTGTGGTTGCAGGATGCGCCGGAATTTCTGGCTCCGTGACCATGGGTGACTACGTCACCATTGGCGGCCGGGTGGGGCTGCGGGACGGGATTTCGCTCGGCGACGGCAGTTCAGTTGCCGGGATGTCCGGCGTTGGCGAGGATGTCCCGGCCGGCACACAGTATGCGGGCTTGCCTGCCACCGAGGCGAAGCGCTACATCGCCGAACGTATGACAATCATGCGTCTGATGCGGCGTGGCGCCGGCGGGAAGGGCCAGGGCTGACGCGTCGCGCGATTGAAGATCGGCGGTCGGGACGGATGGACATGGACGGAGGCGACGGAGGCGAGGCGGGGAAGACGCTGGACAGCGCCTCTATTCGCGACATCTTGAAATATCTGCCGCACCGTTACCCGTTTTTGATGATCGATCGCGTCATCGAGATTGATGGCGACAACTTCGGCATCGGCGTCAAAAACGTCACCATCAACGAGCCTCAGTTCCAGGGCCATTTCCCGTCAGAGCCGGTGATGCCTGGCGTTCTGCTTATTGAAGGCATGGCGCAGACGGCGGGCGTCCTTTGCGTGGTCGCCCAGTCCGCCTCGCCGCCCAAGCTCGTCTACTTCATGACCATTGACCGGGCAAAGTTCAGACGTCCTGTGGTGCCCGGCGATGTGGTCCACTACCGCATGACGAAGGAGCGCCAGCGCGGCAACGTCTGGAAGTTCCATGGCGAGGCTGTGGTGGACGGGCAAACGGTGGCGGAGGCGGACGTGAGCGCGATGATCGTGCGCGAAGAGGCTTGATCCACCCCACGGCAAATGTGGCGTCGACCGCGGTGGTGGCTCCAGATGCTGCCATCGGCGAGGGTGTCGTGGTCGGCCACAATGCGGTGATTGACGGGGCCGTGACGCTGGAGACGGGAGTGCGGCTCGGTCCCGGCGTCGTCGTCACCGGGCGGACCAGGATTGGCGCCGACACGGTGGTGCACGCCGGCGCGGTCCTTGGGGGGCCGCCGCAGGACCTCAGCTTTAAGGGCGAGGAGGTGAGCGTCGAAATTGGCGCGCGCTGCATTTTGCGCGAGCACGTGACGGTGCACGCCGGTACCATAAAGGGCAAGGCGCGCACCGTCGTCGGCGATGATTGCTTCTTCATGGTGGGCGCGCATGTGGGTCACGACTGTGTGGTGGGCGACCACGTGGTCCTCTCCAACAATGTGCTTCTCGCCGGCCATTCCAGCGTGGGGGATTACGCGCTGATCGGCGGCGGGGCGGCTATTGTCCAGCGCGTGCGCATCGGGGCCTACGCGTTCATCAGCGGCCTGTCCGGCGTCACCAAAGATGTGGTGCCCTACGCCTATGTGATCGGCCATCGCGGCAGGCTCGACAGCTTGAACCTTGTGGGGCTGAAGCGCCGCGGTTTTTCCCGTGAGGAGATCAAGACGCTCCTCACCGCCTACACCATGCTGTTTGATGACGAAGGTCTGTTCCGGGACCGGGTGGACCGGCTGCGCAGCGCGCTGGGCGACAACCCGCTTGTGGCGCGCATATTGGCGTTTGTGGATGCAGCGCCCAACCGTCCGCTGCTTCAGCCGCTGCCCAAGGACGGTGGCCCCGGGGAGTCCACCGCGCTCCTTGAAGCGGGGGTGTGAGGCACCTTGAGCGCGCCCGCACCGCCGACGGCTGAGACCGGTGGCGATGACAATGATGGGCCGCTTGCCATTATCGCCGGCTCAGGCGCGCTTCCGTGGGAAGCTGCGGTGGCGATCGCCCCGCGCCGAAAGGTGCTGGTCTTTGCCATTGAAGGGGAGGCGGACGCGGCGCGCGACGGCATAGAGACCCACGTTCTGGGCTATGGGCAGATCGGCAAGCTCGGCAAAATGATGCGCGCCCGCGGTGCCCGCGACCTTCTGTTTCTCGGCGCCATCCGCAGCCGGCCCGATTACACCCGCGTCCTCGGCGATTTCGACACACTGCGCCTGGTGCCGAAGATCGTGCGGGCCGCCATCGGCGGGGACGACACCATCGTGCGCAACGTCCTCGCCCTGTTTGAGAGCGAAGGCTACAGGATCGTCTCGGTGGCTGAGGCTGTCCCTGAGCTTCTGGCAAAGCCCGGCGTGATGACGCGGCGGGGCCCTGCCGGCCAGCACAGCGACGACATTGCGCTCGGCCACAGCTTCTTGGATGCCGCTGCGCGGTTCGACATTGGCCAGGCCGCTGTGGTGGCAGACGGACGCATCATCGCGGTGGAGGGCGCGGAAGGGACGGATGCGATGGTCGCCCGGTGCGCGGACCTTCGCAAACAAAAGCGCTTCCGGGCCAAGCGCGGCGCAGGCGTCCTCGTCAAACGCGCAAAGACCGGGCAGGACATGCGCGCGGACGTTCCGGTGGTGGGCGCACAAACCCTGCGCGGCGTGGTCGCGGCTGGCCTCGGCGGGATCGCCATCCAGGCCGGCCACACGATTGTGGCTGAGCGGGACGAGCTCATCCGCATTGCAGACAAGGAAGGCGCGTTCGTGGTGGCGCTGTGAAGCGGCTCGCCATCGTTGCCGGCGAACACTCTGGCGACCAGTTGGCCGCCGCGCTGATGGGCGAAATCAATGCCCGAACCGCAGTGACGTGGCGGGGCGTGGGCGGCGAGGCGATGGTCGCGCAGGGCCTTTCCGCAGTCTTTCCGATGGCCGCCGTTTCCGTCAACGGCTTCGACGCCATTGTGCGCCAACGGCCCGCGCTCCTGCGGCGCATCGGTGAAGCGGCTCACGCGGTTGCGGCGTTTGCGCCCGACGGGCTCATCATCGTAGATGCGCCTGAGTTTTCGCACCGCGTCGCACGGCGGGTGCGCAAGGCGCTGCCGGGGCTGCCTGTCGTAAACCTTGTATCGCCCACGGTTTGGGCGTGGCGTCCTGGCCGGGCGACGGCGATGCGCGCCTATGTGGACCGCGTGCTCTGTCTTTTCCCGTTCGAGGTTGAGGCCCATCGCCGGCTGGGCGGCCCTCCCGCCACCTACGTGGGCCATCCCTTGTTCGAGGCGATGCGCAGAACCGCGCCTGCGGAGGGCGACTCCCTCCTCGTTCTGCCCGGGAGCCGCCGCGGTGAGGTGGAGCGGTTGATGGACCTTTTCGGCGCGGCTGCCGGTGCAGCGGCCGGCGGGCGGCAGATCACCGTGCTCGCCGTGGAGCATTTGCGGGACCGGATTGAGGCGCTGGCGGAGAAGTGGCCGCAGCGGCCGGTGATCATCTCTGGGCCAGACGCCAAGACGGAAGCGTTTGCCGGCGCGCGCGCTGCCCTTGCCGCATCCGGCACCGTCACGTTCGAGCTTTCCGCGGCGCAGGTGCCGATGGCGGTTGCCTATCGGCTGGATGGGATCGGCAAGGTGATCAAGGCGCTCCACCCGGTCTTTCCCATCGTGAAGGCCCAGTCCATGGCGCTCACAAACATCATCCTCGGACGGGAGGCGGTGCCGACATTCCTGGATGAGGAAGGATCGCCCGAAGCCCTCGCCGGCGCGCTTCAGCCGCTGTTATCGGGCGGGCCACAGCGGGAGGCTCAGTTGGCAGCGTTTGGCGAGCTTCAGTCGATCATGCACGTGGAGCGCCCGCCGGCGGCCATGGCCGCCGACGCAGTGCTTGAG
>JBCDFB010000165.1:0-7094 GCA_039178655.1 Pseudomonadota bacterium
CCCGCCGTGGGCTTGGTGATGCCCGCGATGAGGTTGAGGATTGTGGACTTGCCGGCGCCCGCCGGCCCGTAAAGCACAAAGAACTCGCCCGGACGTATCTCAAGATTGAGTTTGCGCAGCGCGACCGTGCGCAGGCCGTAACGCTTATGCACATCAACAAGGCGGTACATCAGGCGTCCTCCTGCATGAGTGCAGCAATTTCCGCCTCCGCCGCGGCACGCTGGGCGCGGCAGACGCTGCGCCGATAGATGAAAAAGGCTGCACCCGCCGCGATGCCGACGACGTTCATGATGATGACGGACGTATCGCGGTCCGGAAGGTGTTCCTCAATGGCAATAAGCCAGCCGAATACAATGCCGATATAGATGAGGACGGCTTTAAAACCTGCGTCCCAGCCTTGTGAGAAGGTCATGGCATTACCCCCTCACCGCGCCGAAGGTGAGGCCGCGCACCATGTACCGCTGCATCAGGAGGACGAACATCAGCATTGGCGCCACAGCAATGGTCGCCGCCGCAGCAACAGGCCCCCACAAGATCCCTTGAAGCGTGAAGAAGCTCTGGACGCCCACAGTTACCGTGGAGGCGTTTGTGCGCGTGAGGATGTAGGCGAACAAAAACTCGTTCCAGCAGAAGATGAGCGTGAACACCGCCGTCACCGCAATGCCCGGCGCGGCGAGCGGAAAGGTCACCTTGCGCAGCACCTGAAGCCTGGAGAGGCCGTCAAGCCTGGCAGAGTGCTCAAGCTCGCGCGGGATGTCCTGAAAGAAGCTGACGAGGAGCCAGATGGCAAACGGCAGGTTGAACATCACGTAGGAGACGATCAGCGCACCATGCTGGTCGAGCCCCAAGTAAAGCGCTTCGCCCACGTCGGTGCGGCCAATGTCACGGAAGATGAGGAAGTAGGGCAAGATCACAGCGATGGCCGGCATCATCTTCGTCGAGAGGATGAAGAAGAGGATGTGTCCGTCACCCACGTTGTAGCGTGCGAAACTGTAGGCCGCGAGCGCGCCAACAAAGACAACGATTGCCGTGGAAATGACTGAGATAATCAGCGTATTTTTGACGTAGAACAGGAAGTCCTTGTCGATCAAGGCGTGGCGATAATTGTCCAGCGTCGGCTCGAATACAAACACCGGCGGCGAAACCATGATCGTGCCTTCAGGCTTCAGGCTGGTCATGATCATCCAGAGGATCGGGAAGAAGAAGAACCCGACCACGAGGACGACGAGGCCGTATTTTAGAACGCTGATGGGCCATGTGGACTTATGCTGAAGCATGGCGTCAGGCCTCCTTCGCGCGGTCGGTGAATTGCTTCAAAAGGGGCGCCAGCGCGAACACTGCCGCGACGATCACCACGTAGAGAAAAAAGATCGCCATCGTGGATGCGTAATCCATCCGGAACACGCTGAGCCCGGTGCGGTGGAGGTAGAACGTCATCGTTTCGGTGGACGTGCCCGGTCCGCCGCGGGTGAGGACGGCGACCGCATCGTAAAGGCGCAGGCAATCGATGGTGCGCAGCACCACCACGAGGAAGAGGACCGGCTTTAGCAGCGGGAAGGTGAGTGTGGTGAGCACCCTCCACCGGGATGCACCATCAAGCTCTGCCGCCTCGAAAGGCTCCTTCGGGAGCGCCTGGAGGCCTACAAGGGCGATCAGCGCAACAAAGGGTGTCCACTGCCAAACATCAAACAGGATCACCGACCACAGAGCGATGTTGAAGTCGCCAAGCCAGTTGGGCTCGGGAAGGCCAACGCTTCCCAGCGCCCAATTAATGATGCCGAACTGCGTGTCGTACATGTAGCGCCAGAAGAGACCGGTCACCGCCGCCGACGTGGCAAGCGGCAAGATGATCAACGAACGCGTAATTCCGCGCGCAACGGTGACGCTGTGCAGTAAAAACGCAATCGCGATGCCGAGTGTCATCTGCAAGCCGACCGCGACCACTGTAAAGCGCAGCGTGGTGAAGCTTGTTTCCCAGAACGTCGGGTTGTTGAAGACAGTGCGATAGTTGTCGAGGCCGACATAGTCGCCAACCGCGCCGCGCGTGAGATCGGCAAACCGGAACGAAACATCGAGAGCGTAGAAAAGCGGCAGAAGCGCGAAAACAAGGATCACCGCCATCGCCGGCGCGATGAGGAAGATGGAGAACCAGCGGTCGGAAAGGCCAGCGCCTTGTCGGCCAGGCCGATCGGGCGTCGCGAGCCCCGCGGCGGCGTCTTGGACGTGCGCCATCGCTCACCTCGTCTGTTCAGGAGACCGTTGACGGCAGCGCCTCAGCGCCGCCGCCTGTGGAGCGTGGGTGCTTACTTGGAGATTGGGCAAGGACCGCCGCAGATCCCTTCCACCTCGGCAGCCAGTTGCTCGGCCGCCTCGCGCGCGGTGATCTGCCCGGCCGCGGCCGACTGCAGCGGGATGTGCATTGTGTTGTAAATCTTCGCGCCGAAGGGCGTGGAGAAGAGGTTGGAGTTGAAGTCGCCCATACTGCCGAATACATCATTCAGCGTCGAATAATGACCGGTGTTCTGGCGGTTGCCGGGATCGTTGAACGCTGGGTCCGTGATGACGCTGGTCAGCGTGCTCGTCCCACCCAACTCGGCAAACTCCCGCTGCACGTCTTGCCCACCGATGTGCGCGACGAACTTTTTCGCCATCTCCGGATTGTCCGAGCTTGAGGAGACGGCCAGGAGGAAGCCGCCCACGTAGGCCTTCTTGCCGGGCGCTTCGATGGCCGCCATCTTCGCGCCGTCCACCGAGCCTTCGGTCTTCACCGCGTTGGGCCACTGGTCCAGGAAGAAGCCGTGGGTCATGGCGATCTGACCGTCGCGCATCTGATTCATGACGCCGTCGAAGGTGACGCTCAGAGCTGCGGCAGGAGCGAATTCCAGCAGCTCAAGATAGTCCGACAGAACCTTCTCCACGTCATCGACAGGAACAACACCCTCGTCGGTCAGCCAGTCGGAGCCCATCCCCCAAAGCGGCGCGGAGAGTTCGTCCTGGATCTCGGGGAACCGTCCGGCCATCAGCCCGACGCCATAAAAGTCGCGGTCCAGCACCTCGCCCTTCAGCGTTTCGCCCTCTTTGCGGGTGAAGAATTCGGCAATGTCGCGATGCTCTTCCCACGTGGTGGGCGGGGCCAGATCACGGCCATACTTTTCTTTGAAGGCGGCCTGCTCTGTGGGGTCATCAAACAAATCTTGCCTGATGAACATGCCCGAGGTGTAGGTGTAGTAAGGCAAGCCCCACACATCACCCTTATACTGAACTGTCATGTTGCGCAGGATGGGCGCGACATCGTCGATCAGTTCAGGACGCTCACTGAAGAATTCGGTCATGGGCAAAATAAAGCCGTTTTCGGCAAACTCGGCTTTCTCGGCGGTTTCCAAAGTCACGATGTCGTAGGCCCCGGTCTGGCCCACCATCTCAATGACCTGCTTGTTGTAAAGCTGTGAGTTGTCGATGTTGACGATCGTGACGTTGGCGCAGTTTTCCGCCTCGAAACTCTTGGCGAAGGACGTCATCGCGTCAGTGTAGAATCCGGCAATGGTCGACCAGGTGATGTCGACCCGCTCATCGCACTCCTGGGCAAAGGCGCCGGTGGTCATCACGGCCAGCGCACTCGCAGTCAGCAGCAGCTGCTTCATTGTGGTGTCCTCCCGAGAAGTTTTCTTATGCGAGAAATTTGACATGTAACATGTCAGATTGTCAACGGTGTTTTTATTTCTGCGAGTCGCTGCGCCGCCAGTAATCCAGCACGACCACCAGTATAATGACGGCACCCTGGGCGATGCGTTGCCAGAACGGACTGACGTCGAGCAAGTTAAGCCCATTGCCCAAAACGCCGATGATCAGGGCGCCGATCACCGAGCCCACAACGCCGCCTTGTCCGCCGAAAAGGTGTGTGCCGCCGACGACCACGGAGGCGATGGAGCGCAGCTCATCCCCCTCCCCCATCAGCGCGTTGGCGGAGCTGAGCCGCCCCACCATCACGATGCCTGCAATGGCCGCGCAAAGTCCGGAGACGGCGTAAACAAGCACCTTCGTTTGGCCGACCTTGATGCCTGCGATCCGTGCCGCCTGCCGGTTCCCTCCCACGGCGAAGGTGGCCCGGCCGAACGCCGTGTAGCGCAAGACCCACCATGCGATCGCCATCACGAGAAGCGCGATCAACGCCGCGACAGGGATGCCGAATATGCTTCCCGTGCCGGCCCAGATGAGAAAGTCCGGAAGCGGCACGGCGTCCGGCCCTGCGCGGAACGAGGGCACCGGGAAGCCGCCGGTGACCAGAAGCGCGAGGCCCCGCAGGATCGTCATCGTGCCGAGCGTCACGATGAAGTCCGGCACGCCGAAGCGCGCGATAATGATCCCGTTGAATGCGCCGGCCATGACGCCCACGAGGACACCGATCAGCATGGCGAGGACCGGCGGAAATGGACCCAGACCGATACCGAAAAGCTCGATGGGCTGGGTCATCAGGACCGCAGCCACGCAGGCCGACAGCGCCGCGATGGCGGCAACGGAAAGGTCTATGCCGCCGGTGAGGATGACGAACGTTTGGCCGATGGCAAGGAGCGCCACGAACGCTGTCTGGCGCGTGATGTTGGTGATGTTGTCGGTGGTAAAGAAGAAAGGGGAGACAAGCGACAGGATGAGGCACATGGCAAGCAGCGCAAGGAGCGGCCCGCTGCGCGTTAGCCAGCGGTTGAGGGTGTCTTTGCGCGTGGTGCCGCTGTAGCGCGCGGCCTTGTCAGAGCTTGGTTCAGTGGTCGCCATTGCCCCGGGTCATCCTGCGTGGCTCAAGAGCGTTTGGTGGTTCGTGTGCTCGTTCATCAGTTGTGTCGCCAGCTGGCCCTTGCGCATGACAAGGGTTCGATCCGCCATACCGGAAAGCTCGGCCGGCTCTGACGAGACCATGATGATTGCCGCGCCCTCCGCCGCGAGCCCGTCCATCAGCGCGAACACTTGCGCCTTCGCCCCGACGTCGATCCCCCGCGCCGGCTCGTCGAAGATCAAGATTCTGGAGCCGCTCGACATCCAGCGGGACAGGACGACCTTCTGCTGATTGCCGCCTGAGAAGAACATGATTTCGCGGTCAGGCAGCGGCGGCTCGATGTTCATGGAGCCGATGTAGTTTTTGATTTCGTCCCGCTCCCGCGCGCGCTCCAGCCGTGCCCACGGGGGTTTGTCGCTGAGCCACGCCAGCGACATGTTGGGCCCCGGCGGCATCAGCGGGACGAGGCTCTCCCGCCGGTCGCGATAGATGAGCGCCAAGCCCTTGGCGATGGCGTCGGATGGCCCGGTGAAATTCTGCGGTTCGCCATCCACCAAAAGTTGGCCGGCGGTGGGCCGCGTCAGACCAAAGAGGACGCGCACGAGCTCTGCCTGCCCCGCCCCCATGAGGCCGAAAATCCCCAGCACCTCGCCATAGCGCACCTTAAAATCGAGGTTGTCGAAGTGGCCGCGCAGTGAGAGGCCGCGGGCTTCCAGCGCGGTCGCTTTGGGCTCGCCCCGGTGGCGCTGGAATTGGCTTTCCACGGCGCGCCCCACCATCATGGTGACGAGTTCCGCCTCCGGCACGTCGCGCGCGGGAAGCGTGCCCACCATCTTGCCGTCGCGCAGGACCGAAACGCGGTCACCGATCATCGGCACTTCGGAGAGGTGATGGGAGATGTAAATGATGCCCACGCCCTCTTGCGTGAGGGTCTTGATGACGTCGAAGAGCCGATGACGCTCTGCATCTGAGAGCGCGGAGGTGGGCTCGTCGAGCAAAATGATGCGCGGCTCGCGGCTCAGAACCTTGGCAATCTCCACAAGCTGCTGCTCGGCAACCTCAAGCTCGCCCACCTCGCGCTTCGGATCGAGCGAGACGCCGAGGCGATCGAGAACCTTTGACGCCAGACGCCGCGCCTGCGGCCAATCAATGGCGCCTAGCCCGGTCTTGGGCATTTGGCCGAGAAGGATGTTTTCCGCGACGCTCATCTGCGGCACCAGGCAAAGCTCCTGGTGGACCATGCCGATCCGGTGCGCCGAAGCTGTTTCCGGCGTCAGGCGGGGAACGGGTTCGCCGCCTATGCGGATCTCGCCCCCGTCCGGCGCGTAAATGCCGCTCAGGATTTTCATGAGCGTTGATTTGCCGGCGCCGTTTTCGCCGAGGAGCACGTGAACTTCGCCCGCCCGCAGGTCGAAGCTGACGCTGTCCAGTGCCTTCACTCCGGGGAAAACCTTGTCGATGTCCCGCAGCGAAAGCGCCGTATCGCCGGGCGCTACCATGCGGTGGCGCCTCCATCCACACTCAGTATGGCGCCGGTGGTGAAGGCTGACCGTTCGCTGGCCAGGAAGAGGATCGCCGCAGCACTTTCTTGCGGTGTGCCGAGACGGTGGAGCGGCCGCGCAGCTTCAAGCGCGCGTTGCCGGGCCGCGCCATCGGCCGCGCCGGCGAGGGATGCTTCCACCAATGGCGTGAGCGTGGTGCCTGGGCAGACGCAGTTCACGCGGACCCTGTGGGGGGCAAAATCCACCGCGCAGCTTCGGGTGAGCGCAATCATCCCGCCCTTTGAAACGTTGTAGGCCACCTGCCCCGCGATCCCCATGAGCCCGGCCTCGGACGCAACGTTGACGATGCTCCCCTGCGTCTTCGCAAGATGAGGGAGGGCGGCGCGCGTTGCGAGATATGCGCCGGTCAGATTGACCGCGAGCAGGCTGTCCCAGGCGTCACGGTCAATGTCTGCAGCGGTGCCCTGGACGTAGATGCCTGCGTTGTTGACGAGGGTATCGAGCCGGCCAAACCGGTCCACGGCCGCGGAGATCGCCGCGGCCACGGAGGCCTCGTCCGCAACATCGCAACGGACCCACGCCGCGGTGCCGCCCGCGTCGGCGATGCGATCAGCGAGGGCGCGGCCATCGCCTTCGGTTCTGCTTGCAACGGCGACCGCCGCGCCGGCTTTGGCAAACTGCTCGCAAGCCGCAGCGCCGATCCCCTTGGAACCTCCGGTGACGAACACCGCCTTGCCGGTGAAGTCCGTCATGAAAGCGCGGCACTGCGTTCAAAGCGGGCGGATGTGTTAAAAAGCCCGCCTGCCGGGCGGTGACGCCGGGCA
>JBCDFB010000166.1:0-7074 GCA_039178655.1 Pseudomonadota bacterium
CGAGGGAAACGCGATCGCCACCAAAATCAATACAGGAATGACCGTCCACACCACCTCGACGAGCGCGTTGTGGGTGGTCTTGCTCGGCGTCGGGTTGGACTTCGCGCGGAAACGCAGCACCACGTAGATGAGGAGTGCCAGAACAAAGAGCGTGATCACCGTGATGATGATGAGCGTGTACTGCTCGAACCAGGAGATCTGGTCCATCACCTCGGTCACCGAGCGCTGGAAGCCCGTCCCCCAGTCGTGGGGCTGACCGGTGGGCTCCAAGGGGGCGCGCTGCGCCGCCGCCTGAGCGACACCCAGCGCTGCGATCAAAATGCCGCCCAAAAACGCCTGCAACCAACGTGTGGTGCGCACCATCATCCCCAATTGTCCCCAACGGCGGGATCGCCCCGCAAACCCAACTTTGAAAGGTTCCATAGCGGAATTGGTGATGCGTCGTCCACGGTAACAGGTCCACTGATTGCCCGCATTTCGCCGCAGACCCGCATCTTTTTTGAGGAGTTCCACATCCGGTGCGCCCGCATGAAACGACAGCACCGTGGCATCATGGCCTTGTGCCGAGGCTTGCGTGACTGCTGGCATGCTTCCATGGCGGCAGCACCCGCAGTAAAGACGGTTCTGACCCGTCGAAGGTATGTACTCATGAAGACATGGTCCGCGCCGCACTGTCTGTGGTTTGCAGCGCTCATGCTCGCCTTGCCGCTCACCGCAGGGGGATCCCACGAAGCCCACGCCCAGGGCCGCATTGTCGACCGGCATGGCGATTGGCAAATCCGATGCGAGCGGCCAGTGGGCGCCCCATCGGAACAATGCGCCCTCGTCCAGAATGTGGAAGCGCAGGACCGCGCCAACGTGGGATTGACGGTCATCTTTCTGCGCACCGCGGACCGGCAAGCCAGGATTCTGAGGGTCCTTGCCCCGCTCGGCGTCTTGCTGCCCTCGGGCTTGGGCCTCTCCATCGACGAGAACGAGATTGGCCTTGCAGGCTTTGTGCGCTGCCTGCCCGAAGGCTGCATTGCCGAGGTGGAGTTGGACGACGGTCTGATTGAGCGCTTCGCCGCGGGCTCGACAGCCACCTTCGTGATTTTTCAGACGCCTGAGCAGGGCATTGGCATCCCCATTTCGCTCAACGGCTTCACCGAAGGTTTTTCCGCGCTCGACAATCCGCCCCCGCCGCCGGAAGAGGTTGCCGAACGGCCCGTCGCCCCGCCGCCCAGCGTCATCACCACCCAAACCACCGACGCGCCGCTGGACCCCAACATCCGCTCCTCGGCCCTTGAGGCGGACGAGCGGACCGCATTCGACCGCCTGTTGGAGGATCCTCTCTTTCCCTACGTGGCTGCAGGGGTCTTCCTGGTCCTCGCCACCGTCCTGGTGCTGGTGCTGGTGGCAAGGGGCCGCCGCACGCGCCGGTACGATGATGATGAAGACTACGTGGAGGCGGTTGCCCAGGAGGAGGACTTGACCGGCTATGCGGGGAGGCAGCGCGCGCCCCGCGCCCAGGCCGACCCGCGGGACGACGGGCTTGACGCGCTGGAGGATGATCGCATCGGGCCCCAGGGCCGTCCGCGGGTTGCAGGAAGGCCCAAGCAGCGCCAACTCCCTCCTGTCGATGGGCGCAACACGGGTGTGCCGCGACCGGCGCCGCGCCGGTGAACGGGCTTGTTACGCCCGGCGCAGCCGAACCGCGTAACCCAAGCAAAGAGGGACCGACGGCCATGAGCGAAGACCTTCTGGCAAAGCATGGACTTTCCGCCGGCGAGGCCGCCTCGATCGTCGCGGAAGGGCTCGCAGGCGCCGACGATGGTGAACTGTTCGTCGAGCATCGCACCAGCGAGGCGCTGGTCTTTGATGACGGCAACCTGAAGTCCGCCACCTTCGACACCAGCGAAGGGTTTGGGCTGCGGGCCGTCGCTGGCGAGACCGTGGCGGTGGCGCACTCCTCAGATGTTTCGGCCCAATCCCTCGGCCGGGCCGCACGCACGGTCTCCATGGCCGGCCGTGGCCGGACCGCCCATGTGGATGTGGCCCCGCGCGGCACCAACACTGCCCTTTACGACGATATCGACCCCGTCGCCGACCCCGCCTTCTCGGACAAGACGGGCCTGCTGAGCGAAATCGACGCCTACGCCCGCGCAAAGGACCCGCGCGTCGCGCAAGCCACCATCAGCCTTGCCGCTGAACGCCAGGCGGTTGAGATCATCCGCGCAGATGGCCAGCGCCTTGGCGACGTGCGGCCGCTGGTCCGGTTTTCTGTCACCGTCATGGTCTCATCGAACGGTCGCCAGGAAACGGGCAACTACGGCATGGGTGGGCGCGAAGGATATGAAAAATTCATCGCCACCGACCGTTGGAAAGCCGCCGTTGACGAGGCGCTGCGCCGCGCGCTGGTGAACCTTGAAGCAAAGCCTGCACCCGCCGGCACCTTCGACGTGGTGCTGGGCCCCGGCTGGCCCGGCATCTTGCTGCACGAGGCAGTGGGCCACGGCCTTGAGGGGGACTTTAACCGCCGCAAGACCAGCGCGTTCTCCGGCCTGATGGGCGAGCGTGTGGCGTCACCCGGGGTGAGCGTGGTTGACGACGGCTCCATCCACGCCCGCCGCGGTTCCCTGTCAATCGACGACGAGGGAACGCCAAGCAGCGAGACCGTCCTCATCGAAGACGGGCGGCTGGTGAATTACATGCAGGATCGGCAAAACGCACGATTGATGAAAATGCTGCCCACCGGCAACGGTCGGCGACAGTCCTACGCCCACACCATCATGCCGCGCATGACCAACACGCTTATGCGCAGCGGCGATAAGCACCCCGAGGAAATCCGCGAGGGCGTCAAGGACGGGCTCTACATGGTCGCCTTCGGCGGCGGCCAGGTTGACATCACCAGCGGTAAGTTCGTCTTCAACTGCACCGAAGCCTACAGGCTGCGCAACGGCAAGGTGGAGGAGCCGGTGAAGGGCGCCATGCTCATCGGCAACGGCCCTGACGCCCTCACGCGGATCACCGCCGTCGGCAACGACATGGCCCTCGATGACGGCATCGGCACCTGCGGCAAGGCCGGGCAGTGGGTCCCGGTGGGGGTTGGCCAGCCGACCATTCGCATCAATGCAATGACTGTGGGCGGAACCGAGGTATAGGGCTCCCGGCGCATTCTTCGCGCCAAGCCTTTCCATGATCCCCCAAGAGGCCCCGCCATGGTTTCCGCCGCCGACATCCGCCGCAACGCGTTTGCGATGCCATTTACCTCGCCAGCCTTTCCGTGCGGGCCCTACCGTTTCGTCAACCGCGAGTTTCTGATCGTCAGCTACCGCACCGATCCGGACGCGCTGGCGGCCGTCGTGCCCGAACCGTTGGAGATGGCCGAGCCCGTCGTCCACTTTGAGTTTATCCGCATGCCGGATTCCAACGGCTTTGGCGACTACACCGAGGCTGGCCAAGTCATCCCGGTGACTTACCAGGGGACCCGCGGCGCCTACGTCCACGCCATGTATCTGGACGATGGACCGCCCATCCTCGGCGGGCGTGAACTTTGGGGCTTTCCGAAAAAACTGGCGAGCCCAAAGCTGGAGGTGCGCAAGGAAGTGCTGGTGGGCGAACTTACTTTCCAGCAAGTTCCCGTCGCAACAGCCACCATGGGCTACAAACACCGCGACCTGCCGGCTGAGGAGGTCATGCCCTCCCTCAATGCCCCGAACTTTCTGCTCAAGATCGTCCCACACGTGGATGGCACCGCCCGCGTGTGTGAGCTGGTGCGCTACCACATGGAGGACATCACGCTAAAAGGCGCATGGGCCGGCCCCGCCGCACTCCAGCTTTACGCCCACGCCCTTGCGCCTGTGGCTCAGCTTCCGGTGTTGGAAGTGGTGGGCGCCAAGCACATCCTGTGCGACCTTACCCTTGGATTGGGTTCGGTGACGCACGACTACCTTGCCGGATAGCTGCCTGAACCGTCCGTGAGCCGCGCGGGTGATTAAGTAACCGCAAGGGGACTACTGCCATCGCCCGCGCGCGCGATATATTCAATGCCATGGCGTGTAACACCGCACCACCACAGCTTGACGACGGATCACGATGCATACCGAAGCAGCCCGCGAAGACCTTGCAACAGCTTTCCGCGTCGCGGCGGCGATGGACCTTAATGAGGGCATTTGCAACCACTTCTCCCTGGCCATGCCCGGAGACGGCGAGCGCTACCTCATCAATCCCTACGGCGTGCACTGGTCGGAAATGCGGTCAGACCATCTTCTGCTGATCGACGGCGACGGGCAGGTGCTGGAAGGGGAGGGCGAAGTTGAGGCGACGGCGCGGTTCATCCACGTGGCGGCGCATCGGGCCAACCCGCGCCACGCTGCGGTCCTTCACACCCACATGCCCCACGCCACCGCGCTCACCATGCTGGAGGGCGGCAAGCTGGAGATGGCGCACCAAACCGCCTGCCGCTTCCATGGCCGCGTCTCCTACATCGAAGAGTTCGGCGGCCTTGCCCTCGACGAAGCTGAGGGCGAAGCCATTGCCGACAGCGCCAAACAGGATGCCCACGCCGACATATTCTTCCTCAAACACCATGGCGTGACCGTATGCGGCCCATCCGT
This sequence comes from Pseudomonadota bacterium, assembly GCA_039178655.1. Taxonomy (GTDB): domain Bacteria; phylum Pseudomonadota; class Alphaproteobacteria; order Rhizobiales; family Amorphaceae; genus Acuticoccus. The sequence continues at coordinate 4,596 of JBCDFB010000166.1, forward strand.
CGCCGAGGCGTTTGACGACCTGTACTATCTGGAGCGCGCGGCACGGCAGCAGGTGCTTGCCCAATCCACCGGCCTGCCGCTGAAGCGCATGAGCGATGACCAGGTGGCCCACACTGCCCGGCAAATACGCCAGGTCATGAAGGTTCAGGCCGACGAGCACTTCCTCGTTCTGAAGCGCATGCATCCGGCCCCGGTGGAACAATGAACAGGCACGACATGCCCGGCAGGCCCGGCGGCGAAGCAAAGTTGCGCTACCTGGACGGCGACTTCCAGGTGATCAGCCATGGCAGCTTTGTGCGATGCGCCATCACCAGCCAGGCCATCCCTCTGACCGAGCTGCGCTACTGGAGCGTGGACCATCAGGAAGCCTACGTGGACGCCGTCGCCGCCTGCCGCGCCTTCGCCGCGCACACCAAATCCCGCTAGCCATCAGCGCATTGCACAAAACCTGACGGCGCTGGCGCGTGGACCGCGTGAAGCGCGATTGGCGCGCCGACGCGGCAGGGCTTCAGCCAGAAAAAGAACGCTGCGCCCCTCTCCCTGCCCTCTGATGCGAAGGTGATGCGGTACTCAAACGCGGCGGCGCGCAGTTGCGCGTGGCTCCTCGCGGGTGCTTGACCCTGCCGATGCCCTCCTTGCGCGCGCATCGGTGAGACAAGCGGAGACCGCTTCAACGAATTGAGGCTCCAGCTTCGCCCGCACTTCAACGATGACCGCTTGCCTTGCGAGCGCGCGCTCCGACGGTGTGCCGCCGCGAAGCCGCGCCTCATCCTTTCGGGTGGTGAGAAGCGTCAGCCCCTCATCAGTCGCGCGCGACATGAGCGCAGCGGCCCGGCGCTCACCCATTTGCGCGTGATCCCCCAAAGAGACGGTGTCGACAACCTCAGCCCCCAAGGCCCGCGCCCCGGCGAAGAACTTCTGCGGCCGACCAATCCCAGCAAAGGCCAAAACCCTCACGCCTGCCAGGGAAACGGGCGCCGACACCTCCATGGATACCGTGAAGACCGCAATGCCTCGGCAAAGCTCTGCGAGATCGTGCCGCGCCGAGTGCGGCTCACTGCCATGGACCAGGAGCACCGCGTCGGCCCGTTCAAGCTGCGGCAGAAGGCGCGCACGCAATGGTCCCGCCGGCGTCACACGGCCGTTGCCGATGCCGGCGGCACTGTCAATCACCAGCACTGAATAGTCCTTGTCGAGGGACGGGTTCTGAAACCCGTCATCCATGATGATGACGCTCGCCATCCCCTCCGCAACGCGCCCGCCTGCCACCCGGTCCGCGCACACCACCGTGGGCGCATGTTCGGCGAGCAGGAGCGCCTCATCACCCACATCCTGCGCCGTGTCGTCGGGCGCGACCACGCGCGGTCCGCCAGCCTTCCCGCCGTACCCGCGGGTCAGGAAGGCAGGCTGTTCCCCACTCGCCGCCAACGCCTTGGCAAGGGCAATGGCAATGGGCGTTTTGCCCGCACCGCCCACGGTGGGGTTACCAATGCACACAACCGGAACGCCCAAGCGGCCGGCAGGCGCCCGCGCCATGCGCCGCACAGCCACTGCATCAACCGCAGCAGCGAACGGCGCCAGCATGTGCGTGAACGGCCCGGCCTCATGGCGCCACCAGAACGCCGGCGCCTTCACGCCGTTGCCGCCGCATCGGCCAAAATACCGCGGAGGCCGTCCATCGTGCGGTCGAGCGCACCCATCTGCGCCTGTCTGACGGCGGACGCAGCAGCGCCCATCCGTGCACACCGCTCCGGATCCCTTAGAAGCCCATCAACGACTTCGCAAAGCCCGCGGCTGTCGCTCACCATCTGCGCCGCGCCGGCATCCAGGAAGGGCTGGAACATTGGCCCGTGCGAGGGACCGGTGACGATTGCCGCGCCGAATGCTGCTGGCTCGGCCGGGTTGTGCCCACCGCGCCGGACCAGAGACCCCCCCAAAAACACCACCGGCGACAGCGACAGCATGGTCCCCATCTCGCCGAAAGTGTCGGCGAGATAAATGCCTGGCCGGGGCAACGCTCCCGTGGACCGCCGGACTGCGCCGGGAAAGGCTGCCTCTACCGCGTCAGCGGCTGCAGGATGGCGCGGCACGCATAGGGTGATGAGACCATCATGACGGGCGCAAAGGGCGTGATGAACCGACACCACCTCGTCGGCCTCCTCCTTATGGATGCTTGCAGCAACCCACACCGGCTGCCCCCCTATCGCCGCTTTCAGGTCTGCCACGGCTTGTGGGTCGGCGGACGGGGGAGGCGCGTCGAACTTAATGTTCCCGGTCACGCTGGTTTCGCCAACGCCAAGGGTGGCCAGACGGTTCGCATCAGCCGCACTTTGGCAAAGCGCCGTTTGAATGGTGCCGAAGATGGAGGCCGCCACGCCCGGCAACCGTTGCCAGCGCTTGAAGGAACGCTCCGAAACGCGCGCATTGACGTGGGCGTACGGCACCTCGCGGGCCGCAAGCCGCGAGAGGGTGGTGGGCC
>JBCDFB010000167.1:0-7034 GCA_039178655.1 Pseudomonadota bacterium
GCGCGACATCACGGCTGACGAGTTGCGGCGGGCGCTGGAGCCGTTTGCAAAGATCCGTTCCGCCGTCGGTGACAAGATGGACATTATGGTGGAGTTCCACTCGCTATGGTCGCTCCCCATGGCGAAGCGGCTGGCCGGGCCGCTGAAGGACTTTGCGACCTATTGGCACGAGGACCCGTTCCGCCTTGATACCCCGGCCGATATCGCCGCCTACGCACCGCACACTGACGCCTGGATTTGCGTATCAGAGACGCTCTCCACCGTCGCCCATTTCCGCCAGGCGCTGGAGACCGGCTGCGTGGGCGTTGCAATGTTTGACCTGGAATGGTGCGGAGGCTTCACTGATGCGCGGAAGATTGCCGCCATCGCAGAGGCCCACAAGGTGCCCTGTGCACCGCACGACTGCACCGGTCCCATCGGCTATGCCGCCGGTTGCCATTTGGCCATGCACATCCCCAATGCGCTCATCATGGAAAGCGTCAGAGCCTTCTATAAGGGCTGGTACAACGACCTTGTCACCGGACTGCCGGTGGTCGAGGACGGGATGATCCGCCTTAATGAGGCCCCCGGCCACGGCATCGCGCTTTTGCCTGACCTTCTGAAGCGCGAGGGCGCCCAGCTAAAGCGCGCGGGCTGAGTGTTCAGTAGCCGAACGTCTGGAAGTCTTTTTCGTAGATCTTCTCGATCTTGGTGCGTATCGCCGGTGTCACAAACTCGGCGATACGGTCTGCCGCGCGGGTTTTGGCCGGCGAGAGGTTTGTGCCCAAGTCGATATCGGCCGCCCAGCGCGGATAAATCTCGGTCAGGATGGACCGCAGCCCGTCCTGCAATGCCTCGAACTGATAGATGCGGTTGTAGGTAACGGCGTCGCAGCAGGCCTCGTAATAGATCGGCCGCCAATGGGGGTTCATCTCCCGGATGTCCTGCTCGGCGACAACAGAAATAAACGCGTCGAACGAGATGTCCTCCGCCCGATCGATCTTCAATGCTGACTGTATGAGCTTGCTCGGCACGCTGGCGGGGGTCAGCACACGGTCCAGGTAGCAGGAGAGGACGCGGTCAACCGGATTGCGCGTGAACAAGATGCGCACCGTTTCCTCGCCGTAGAGCATCTTGCGCAAGATGTTTGCCGGCACCTGGTAGGGGTTGAGCAGCGGGCCGAACAAAAGGTTGTGCACCTGTGCGGTGGTAAAGTCCCGCGCGTTGCGGGGAATACCGTGGGCGCGCAGTTCCGCCTCGTACAAAAACCCTTTGATCGAGGAATTCGCGACCTTGGAGACCGGGCAATAAAGATATTTGCGGCGCAGCGACATGAGGAACAGGCGGTCGATCTGTGCCGCAGAGTGATGGGTGGTGAGCTCGCCGTAACGCGGGTGGGGCTTCGGCTTTTCTGGGGCGTGCGGCGAATTCATTGGGGGAGAGGCTCCACGGATCGTCACCGATTCGCAAGTTCGTCAGGAAGGTTTGCCCATCCGTCGCTGCCGGACGCCTTCAAAATGGCGCGGAGGGCGGGGTATTTGGCCATCAAGCGCCGGGTTCTGTGGGCAAGCTTCGGCTGGGCGGCCAGGACGCGCGTATAATGATAATGCGCAAAGTACGGCGCCATCACGCCCAAATCGGCCAGATGGCACGGATAGTTAAACGCATCTGTGAGGTCGTCCACTGGCCAGCCTAGTTCCGCAAAGGCGACGGGCAGCGCGATCTGATCGAGCCACGGGCGCTTGTTGACGATGGAGGGCTCGGCATCAATCCGTTTGGCCACCTCAGTCCACATGCCCGCAAGGGCGTCACCGTCCGATGCCATGACGAAGCCAGCGTTGAAGTAGGGCCGGATCGTCTCCCCTGAGATGGATGCGGTGTAGATCTTCGCCGGGACATCGCGGTCGAACATGGACCATACGCGCGCCCAGCTTCCGCCGCCTGCGCTGAAGGTGTCCACGTCGGCAGGTTTGGCCGCAGCAACGCCGAGCAACCGCTGATGGGTGCTGAACGGCACCATCAGCAACATGTCGGTGTCCAGGAAAACGGCGCGGCCGCTCACCCCCTCCAGCGCAGCAATCTTGTTGCCGTGCGGGTAGGCGTCGTCGATCCGATTGCGTAAGGGGCGGATTTCAACGCCGCATTGGTCCAGGAAGTTCGCCACATCGGGCCGCAGGGCCCCCCAGTGGTTGGCCGGCTCCATGACCCGGCAGATCACCTTTGCGGGCACGTATGCATCGTGGAGGCTTGCCGCGAGGAGCGCTGCCTGTGGCTCCAGAACGCCGCCATGGGCCACGAAGACAAGCGTGGGGCACGCGTCGGCAAGGGGAGGTGCTGAAAAGCGCTCAGCCCACATTGGTCTCACCGCTGCGCAGCATTCTCACCAACGGGCCAATCTGCTTCCTCGGGTCGATATGGGCTTCCCAAAAGGTGCGGGTTGCCGCCCGCGCGGCCGCAACCTCGTCCGGATTGTCACGCAGCCGGCTGATCAGCGCGGAAAGCTCTTCCATGGAAAATTCACTCAAGGTCCACCCGGCCCCGGTGCGCTCGATCAGTCTGCCCACCTCGGTGAATGCCATGGTGATGACGGGGCAGCCGCAGGCAATGGAGGAGATGGCGCGGGTGGAGTAGGACATGCGCCGCTCCTCGTTCGGCTCGAACACGTCCAGCGCCAGATGGCAGGCGGTGTTGAGGTCGCGATAGCTTTGAAACGACGCGACCTCGTGGGCAATCAATCGCTCGTGGGAGCGGCTGGCCCGGGCGCTGCGTGACATGCCGCGGAAATGGGCATGCTGGCCGAACCCCATGGTATGAATTTCAAGGTCGGCCGTATCGGCAAGCGCCTCCAGCCCCTGCAGCGTGATCCCGGTGGTCCAAGCTTGTAAAAAGCCGCCGACGAATATGCGCATCGGCCCAGGCGCGAGTTGCGGATCGTGCCAGGGAAGGGCGAGGCGGATGGCAGGCACGTCCCCCGTCAATTTGAGCCCGACTTCCTCTTCGCAAAACGCTTTGCCGTATTTTGACTGAACGCGCCCGTTCGCGGTGACGATGTCAGCTTGGGAGAGGAGGGCAATCTTCTCAGACTTCCGGCGTTCCACCTCCGCCTCGTCGGCGATGAGTGCGTGTTCGATAAGGGTGGCGGAAAAGAAGTCGTAGATGAGTTTGACCTTGTCTCCCTTACGAAAACCCTTTGCGGCGGGCCAGTTCGGCACGATGACGGCGCGATAGTCAGCGTTGAGGCGATAGCTGAGCGACTGGTCCTGCAGGATGCGCCAGTGGGCGGGGATGCGCATGCGGCCTGTGCCCCACCGGTCAAGCTGCGCGGTGATGGCGGAACTTGCGCTGACGATATCGCACGCAATGCCTGCCCCGGTAAGCCCGGTATAAAGCCCCGTCGCACGCAGGCCATGGGCGCTGCTGGGCGCAGCCGATCCGGGTATCAGCCCGTTGGCAAGCACCGCGACGCGGCCCCTCACAACATAACCCTGCCGCAAAAGAGGAAGGTCTGCGGGACACAGTCGAACGGCTTATGGGCCATGGCATGGAACCCCGCCGCCACCGCGTCGCCACCCAGCGCCCGCCGCGCGCTCGCCAGGATATCGCTCATGAGACTGCCTCTGGAGAGCTGGTCCAGATTGACCGTCTCGCCGATTGCAGCGCCGACCACCGCAAAGACCGCGGCCGAGCGGCTCAGATGCGGGGCGGCAGCGGCGAAAACGCGGTCTCGCTGATGCCCATCCCACGCGGCAGGGCCGGCCAGAATGATCGCTTCGCACAAACGGTCTGGACTGCATTGCCCGTCCACCGACACCGCGGCGGGTTCAAAATGCTCCCGTGCGATGCTCGAAAGATCTGCGTTTTCCGACGCAATCAACACACCGGGGCGTGTGGCCGTGGACTGCCGCGCGGCGGTGCGCAGCCGCTGGCCGAGACTGTCCTTCAGGTCCAGGTAGCGCCATTTGCGGACCGCGCGCCCGGTCAAGGGATCATCCTGCCCGCCGGTGTCGTTTTCGGCGCCGAACTCAGCGAAGATATGGTCCGCTTCGTCATCAATATTGGCGGAAACGCCCTCAACCACGGTTGCTGCGCTGGCTTGCGGGGATCGGCTTGTGAAAAACACGCAGTCGGCCGGCGTGAGGTAGCGCTCGACCGCTTTACGCGTGTCCCCGTCAGCGGTGGCGGAGAGGTAGAGCGGAACGGAACGCAAAAGGCCGGGCAACAGTGCCGCCAAGCCGGTGGCCTGCCGCCGCGAAGGCGGGACGCCTTTCACCAACAGCACATCAGTGTGCGGCAGACGAGAGGCGTCCTCACCGAAGCTGTCGAGGGTGAGGCCCCCCGCTGCCAACTGCGTTGCCTGCCTGCGATCCACCGCCAGGATGGATCGCTGCGCGCCGGGCGCCGTGTCGTCCATTGCCGGTCAGCCGTCCTGTTTGGCCGCGGCAAGCGCTGCGCTCAGCGCATCAATGACGGCCTGCGCCTCATCAAGGCGCGCCTCCAACTCGCCCACCCGCTCCGCAGAACGCTCCACTTGGGCCTCAAGGGAGGCGATCTCGCCGCGCTGGGCGGCATTTTCATAGCGCAAGATGTCGTAAAGGCCGGGAAGGTCATCCGGTTGCGGCAGAACCTCGAACACCTGTTTGTTCATGTTGGTCTGCTTTCAAATTGCATTGCTGTGCTCGGCATACTCAGTTCAGCCGGGCTTCAAAAGCCCGTTCCACCTGTTCAATTTCGTGGATCAGTTCCGGGGAAGAAATGAGTTCGTTCGGTCCGCCCTGGGTCAGGCTTTTGCCATCATAAACGTCAAACGGCAGGACGTCGGCCAGCTGATAATCCCACTCGCTCCGAATTTCACCAACAATATCACGGTTCGACAAAAGGTCCGACAGCGCGACGACCTTCGCCCGACCGCCGAACCCATCCAAAAAGCGCAGGGCCTTGCGGGCGTAAGATAAATACATGCGCACGGCCACGTCATCGCGGGTGAAGAAGGAAAGATTGAGCGGGACAGCGCGGCTATTGGCGTAGTTGGCCGCTGCGCGCTTCTTCAACGAATGCACGCATTCAATGCACGGCCGATAAACATAAAGGACTGACATATCGGGAAAGACCGAGGCCCATTCGTTCAGAAAAAGGCACACCCGAGGGTCCCTAAAGCCCCAGGCGGCGTGGTTGGCCTTCTTAAAGCCGTAGGCGGCCATGGCGCGCCAGTCGGGCGTTGTCATCACCGCCGGAAATTCGCTCGCCGCGTACCAGCTCTGGCCAGCCTGGCGCAACAACCGGTCGTGAAACCTTAAGATTTCCATATCCTCGAAGTGGCCGTAGGGATTGGACGTGCGCGCGCCCAGCAGAACGTCGCCCACGTGAAGTCCCGCATCGGCAAGCATGTTGGCGGTCATGGATGTGCCGCTGCGGTGAAAACCCGCGATAACCAGTGGCGCGCTGTACTGCGGCCGGCCAACCTGGCTGAGACGCCGGCGCGGCCGCGGTGTCCCCTCAGGCGCGGTGTGGGAGAGCGCAACGGCGCGATGCTCAACGGGGTGGGCGATCCGCCCCTCGCCGGCACCCTTCAGGGCAAAGGCGGCAAACAACTGCGCATCTGGAATGTGGTCAAGGTCGGGGTTTAGGCTCCGGAAATACTGCGGATCGAAGAGGTTGGGGAACCGCGCGCGAAAGGCAGCGTCGTCCATCATTGCTTCAAAAGGCGAACGATCGTTCGACTGTGCGGCCTTCAGCTCCATGAATGCTTCGAACTCGGCCGTGGGAAGGCGCTTTTCCCGCCACCCTTGGGCCAGGTAATGGGTCAGCGGCTCCGCGCCGGTGCCGCGCACGTCGTCATATTGATTGAGATACCAAGCCGGATCGAAGACTGGGTTGGGGCGCTTTCCTTCACGCCATCCTGTCAAAAGGTAGTGGCTGAGCGGCTCCACGCCGGACTGAGCGACCTCAGGATTCGCACAAAGGTAGTAGGCGGGATCAAACAGCCGATGGGGCTGGTTTCCGCAGCGCCATCCGTCCCACAGGTAGTGGAGGAGGGGCGAGGTCTCCTGCGCCTGACCGGGTCCGACACCATAGCGCAAAGCATAGCGCCGGCTGTCGAACAGAACGTGTGGCCGGCGGTCCTCTTTCCATCCGTTGGTGAGGTAATGGACCAAAGGGTCAGCGCCGGCTGCCCGCACATCGTCGTTGGTGGCAAGGTAGTAGTGCGGGTCAAACAGGGCGTGGGGTTGCCGCCCTTCCGGCGCACCGTGAACAAGGTAATGTTTGAGGGGGTCGACCTTCGTCCGGCCCACATCGGGGTAGCGGCTGCGGTAAAAGTCCGCATCAAAGAGTGCAAGGCTCGGGTGCCGCGGGTCCGGCGTATCGCGCCGCCTATGCTTTTTAAGGGTTTTCAGCATGGGTCGTGCGCGCAAATGGTGCGGGGCGCGAGGGCGTGCGGTCGGCCGGATAGGGCCTCCCCGCCAAGTAATCCCGATGCAACGCGGTACACGTAATCTCCCTCGCGCCACGGCGCCCCGTCGGCGGTGGGCCATGTGGCAGAGGCGGATGCATATCCCCGCCCGTCCGAGCGCACAAGCCGCCGCGGGCGGCCACAAACAGTTGCGCTCAAGCTGCCGAACCGCGCTCGCAAAACACCATTCGGTTGCGCAGCCGCGGCGGCAGTCCGCCATCGGCCACATCCTGAAGGCTGACGTTTTCTGCGCGGTGGGACGCTGTGCGCACGGTGTAGCCATGGTCGAAAAGGATGGTCAGAACGTCACGCGGGCTGGCGCCAAAGTCCGCCATCGATTCATGAAGCTCCACAAACAAAGCGGGTCCGCTGCGCAAGATCCCCTCAGCGCCCCGCAGAACCTCCAGTTCAAAGCCCTCCACGTCCACCTTCATGACGTTCGGCGCTCTCTTGCCGACGAAGTAGGCGTCGAGGCGGACGACTGGCACCGCAATGGTGTCCTTCTCGCCGATGCTGGCGACCTTTGATGCCGGGCGACCGGCTGCGGGCATGGCGGCAAGTGCGGGCGCCGCGCCCGCTGCGGCAAGGATGGGCTCCACGTTGCCGA
>JBCDFB010000168.1:0-7013 GCA_039178655.1 Pseudomonadota bacterium
GCCCCGGAAACAACAACAAGCACCGTCAGTGCCGCCGCAGCCATCAGCGTACCGGCATCGAAGAACCAGGCGGAAAAGTTCTGCGCCAACAGCGTGGCCGCAATCATCAGCCCCAGGGACGCGATGGTGAAGCCCACGGCACGGTCATAAAGCAGCCGGTCCGGCCGGAATGCGCCACGCTTGATGAGGGTGGCCATCAGCAGTCCGGCGTTCACCCAGCCGGCGAGCGATGTGGCCGCGGCAATCCCCACATGGGCAAGCCCGTCAGGACCCAGAACCATTGCGCCGATGATGCTGCCCACCACGTTCACGACCATGGAGATCCCGGCAAAAAGCATCGGCGTTGCTGTATCCTCGCGGGCGAAGAAGGCCGGCGAGAAGACCTTGATGAGCACGAACGCAGGCAGGCCGAACCCGTACGCGGCAAGGGCTGCCGCCGTCATCGCCGCATCCTGACGGTCGAACGCGCCCCGTTCAAACAGTGTGACGACAATCTCCAAAGGCACCACGATCAGTGCTGCGGCGGCGGGCAGCGTCAGCATCAACGCAAATTCCAGCGCGCGGTTTTGCGTCCACAGCGCGCCGCCCTCGTCGCCCGCCCGCAGCCGGCGCGACAGGTCGGGCAAAAGCGCAACGCCAATGGCAATCCCCACCATGCCCAGCGGCAGCTGATAGAGCCTGTCCGCGTAGTAGAGATGGGAGACCGCGCCAGGCCAAAACGAGGCGATCACCGTCCCCACCACAATGTTGATCTGCGTGATCCCGCCTGCCGCGACGCCGGGGATGCCAAGGCGCACCAACCGGCCCAAGCGCTTGGAGCGCCGCGGCCGGGGAAGGGTCAGCTTCACACCCGCAGCACGCACGGCAACGAACAGCATCACCGCTTGCAACAACCCGGCGCAAAAGACACCCAGCGACAGGACCAGCCCCGCCGTCTCAGGCGCAAGCCCGAGGAAGGCCGAGGCGGCAAGCGCACCGATCAGCACCACGTTGAGGAGCACCGGCGCAAACGCCGCGGCGGCAAAGCGGTCGAGCGTGTTGAGAACACCGGAAAGGAACGCAACCAGCGACATCGCCGCCAGGTAGGGGAAGCAGATGCGCGTATAGAGTTCGGCGAGCTCGCCGTTCTCCGCCGCCGCAAACCCCGGCGCAAGCACGAAGACCAGAACGGGCGCGAAGATCTGCACAGCAGCCATGAAGACCGCCATGATGAGGAGGAGCCAGGACAGGACGCTCGACGCGAAGGCCGTTCCGCCCGCCTCCCCCTCTTCAGCCCGCACCCGCGCAAACAGCGGCACAAAGGCAGAGTTGAAGGCCCCTTCGGCAAACAGTCTGCGGAACAGGTTGGGCAGCTTGAACGCGACGAAGAACGCATCCGCCACAGGTCCCGCGCCCAGTATCGCGGCAAGGAAGATGTCGCGCACAAAGCCCAGGACGCGCGACAGCGCCGTAAACGCCCCGACCGTGGCGAAATTCCTTAAAAGCTGCATGCGCCGGCCTCGGCGGGCACGCCGGCAACAGGGCCGCAAAGTTCCGTGCCGCGCGAGATCAGTCGTGCGGGCGGGGGCGGCTCGGCAGCGCGGACAACGCACACTTCACGCATGGGACGAGGCACCGCTCTTTACGGCCCCCGACGAAGCGAGGTCCATGCGCCAATGTCAACGGCTGGGGCAAACGTGGCGCAACCGTTCAACGGAAACGGCGCACCGTGCGCCCCTTGCGCCACACGCTGTTCAAATTGCGCGCCTAGGCGGCGTCCCTGCTTGATCCGCTCGCGGCAGTTTTGCCGTCATAGGCGGCACGCAGAGCGTCTTTGATGGCGTGTTGTGTGGTCTCATCGGCGATCTTCTCGTCGTCCTCATTGGTGACGTAGAAGACGTCGACCACCCGCTCGCCGAAGGTGGCAAGCTGAGCTGAGCGCACGTTGAGGCCGAGATCGCGCAGCGTGCTGGCAAGGTCGCGGAAAAGCCCTGGCCGGTCGAGCCCTGAAACCTCAATGGCCGTGTAGCGGTTGGACCAGTCGTTGGCGATCAAAATGTCGGTAGCGTGGTGGAAGGCCTTGACCTTCGTCGCACGAAGCCGCGCCGTGCGGGCCGGCGGGATGTCGACACCGTCAATCAGTGCGGCGCGGATCACGCCCACGATGCGCTCTGCCCGCTCCGCCTCGTCGTCTGCGTCGGGCGAGGCCGGCGTGAGCTGAAAGACGTCGAGCGCGAGCCCGTCCACCGTGGTGAACACATCGGCGGAGATGATGTTGGCCTGCGCGCTGGCACAGGCTGCCGCAACGATTGACAGGAGATCACGCTGGTCTGGCGCGACGAGGATCATCTCGGTCACCGCCTTGTCCGGCCGCGGCCGCACGTTCCACAGCACCGATTTCGGATCGCCGCTGGTCATGATGGCGGCATGGCGCATCGCATCGTCCACGCCGTTGCGGATCCAGTAGGGCGCCGGGTGACGGGCCACGTACGCCTCGCGCACATTGCGTGGCAAATCCGAGGCCCGCTCCAGGAACGCTTCGCGCGCCGCTTCCACCCTCGCCGACCGCGGAAGCCGCGTGTGGTTGGACGCCAAAATGGCTTCGGTCTCGTCGTAGAGCGTTTGCAGGAGCTGCGACTTCCAGCCGTTGAACACGTAGGGGCCGACGGCGGCAATGTCCGCCTCCGTCAAAATCTCCAGCAATTTCAGCCGCTCGAAACTCTGCGCCTTCTGGGCGAAGAGATCGATGGTTTTGGGGTCAGACAAATCGCGCGACTGGGCGGTGATGGACATGGTGAGGTGCTCTTCGATGAGCCAGGCCACCAACTCCGTCTCCGGCGCGCTGAGGCCGAAACGCGGGCCAAGACGGCGGGCAACGCGCGCTCCGGCAATGGAATGGTCCTCCGGCCGCCCTTTCGCAATGTCGTGGAGGAAAACCGCAACGTAGAGCGCGCGGCGGTTGCGCACGGTCCGCATCAATTGCGTTGCCAGCGGATGCTCATTCTCCCGGCGCCCGTGCTCGATGTCCGCCAGGCGGCCCACGGTGCGGATCAAGTGCTCATCCACCGTGTAGTGGTGGTACATGTTGAACTGCATCATCGCCACGACGCGGCCGAACTCGGGGATGAACGCGCCCAACACTCCCGTCTCGTTCATCAACCGCAGCAGGGTCTCCGGGTCGCTGCTTTCCGTCAGCAGGCGCAAAAAGATGACATTCGCCTCAGGATCTGCCCGCACCGTGTTGTCGCACAGCTTGATGGAGCGGCGCATGACGGCGAGCGTGTCGGGATGAAAGCGAAGGTCAAACCTGTCGGCGAGGTCGAACACGCGCAACAGGTTCACCGGGTCGCGGGCGAATGCGTCATCACGGATGAGGCGGATACGCTTGTTATCTGCCTTGAACGGGCCGGGAAGGTTCGGCGTCCCCTGAAAAGTGAACGTGCTCATGATGCGCGACAGGCCGATCGCCGGCAGCACGTGGTTCGCCTCCAGCGCTGCACAGAGGATCCGCGTCAGATCGCCCACGTCCTTGGCGACGAGGAAGTAGTGCTTCATGAAGCGTTCCACGTCGGACATCCCCGGCCGCGGCGAGTAGCCGAGCCGCCGCGCAATCTCCTTTTGAAGTTCGAAGGTCAGCCGCTCTTCGGCCCGGCCGGCGACCAAATGAAGGTGACAGCGGACGGACCACAAAAAGTCATCGCACTTTTGGAAGAGCTTGAATTCTTGCGCAGAAAAGACTCCGCACGCCACCAAATCAGCTTCAGAGCGGACGCGGTAAAAATACTTCGCGATCCAATAGAGCGTCTTGAGGTCCCGCAGTCCGCCCTTGCCTTCTTTGATGTTCGGCTCAACCAGGTAGCGCGTGCGGCCCTGACGTTTGTGCCGCTCGTCTCGCTCTTGAAGCTTTGCTGCAATGAACTTCTTGCCCGTTCCGCGCACCACGGCCTGGTCGAAACGGTCGATCAGGAGCTCGGCAAGCGGTTCGTCGCCGGCAATGTGCCGGCATTCCAGGATTGCTGTGCGGATCTGAAGGTCGGTCCGGGCAAGCTTGACGCATTCGTCGATGCTGCGGGCGGCGTGGCCCACCTTCAGACCCATGTCCCACATCATGTAGAGGATGGTTTCAACCATGGACTCGGTCCACGGCGTCGGCCGGTAGGGGAACAGGAACAGGAGGTCGATGTCCGACCCTGGGGCAAGGAGCCCGCGCCCATACCCGCCCGTGGCAATCACCGAAAGACGCTCAGCGACCGATGGATTTGCGGTGGGGAACAAATGCTCGGCCGAGAACGCGTAGAGCGCGTGCACAATGGCGTCCTGGCCTTTGGCCAGCGCTTTCGCGGCCTGGGTGCCAGAGCCGGTCTCCTGAAGCACCCTTTCAAGGTCTTTCAGCGCATCGGCCCGCGCCTCTTTCAATCGGCGCAGCACAGCCGATCTGACGTCCTGCCAGCGCTCCCCACCTTCAAAGAAAATGGTGTCCAGGTCGCCCTTGAGTGAGTGGGCGCACACGTTCACCACGGGACCAGCTCCCGCACCACCGCGTTGGTGAGAAGGCGCGCGCTGTCAGGGATGCGGATGCGCGTCCCCTCCTCGACAAGGACGCCGGCATCCACCAGTCCGGCAATCTGCGGGCCTTGGAGATGGCAGCCGACCCGCCGCGCGAACCGGGCTGTGTCGATCCCCTCAGCAAGACGCAGGCCCATCACGAGCATCTCAGTCCCCATGTCCTCGGCGCTGAGATCATCGGCAATCTCAACGCCGCTTCCGGTGGCCTCCACGCGCTCAAGCCAGGCTTCCGGGCTCTTGATCGTTGATGTGGCCATGCGCCGGCCTCGGTGCACGACCCTGCCATGGGCGCCGGGGCCGACGCCCACATACCGTCCGCCGCGCCAGTAGATGAGGTTGTGCTGCGCTTCCTCTCCCTGGCGGGCGTGGTTGGACACTTCGTACCGGCGAAAGCCCGCCGCTGCGGTAAGCTCGTGGGTGAGATCGTAAAGATCGGCGGCAAGGTCATCCTCCGGAATGACCAGTTTGCCGGCCTCAGCCAGATCGTGAAAGCGCGTCTGAGGTTCAATGGTGAGCTGATATAGCGACAGATGCCCCCCGCAAATCTCCAGCATTTGCGAAAGCTCTGCGGCCCACGCCTCAGTCGTCTGCCCAGGCCGGGCGTAAATGAGGTCGGCGGACACACGATCGAAAATGCCTGTGGCAAGGGCAAGCGCACGGCGCGCGGTCTGCCCATCGTGGAGCCTTCCAAGCCGGCGAAGATCATCGTCCACAAGGGACTGAACGCCGAGCGACACGCGGTTCACGCCCGCGGCGCGGAACCCCTCAAACTTTTCAGCCTCAACACTTGTGGGGTTTGCCTCAAGGCTGATCTCCGCGTCCGCCGGCAGACCGAAATGCCTGTCGATGGCCTCCAGGACGGCCCCGACGGTGCGCGCCTCCATCAGGGACGGCGTGCCGCCGCCGAAAAAGACCGTGGAGGGCCACCGGTCTTCGATGCGCTGGGCGAAATCCACCAACTCGCGCGACAGCGCCGCGGCGTAGGCGTCTTGATCGACACCGGACCGCCGAACGTGGGAGTTAAAGTCGCAGTAAGGGCATTTGGACTGGCAGAACGGCCAATGCACGTAGATGCCAAAGCCGCCATCGTCGTCTCGCGCCGCGTGCGTGCGGCCACGGGGGGCCGCCTCCATCACGCTCATGACGCCGCCTCACGCGTCACCGCCTTCATGAAGTTCGCCACAGCCCGCGCCCTGTGCGACAGCGGTGTCTCTATCCCGTGTTTCTCGTGCTTGTCCATCTCGCCGAAGCTTCGCCCATCGCCATCCTCAGGAATGAAGATGGGGTCGTAGCCGAACCCTTGGGACCCGCGGGGAGCGGACGCGATGACGCCCCTCGTCACACCCTTGAAGAAGAGGGTCTCTTCGCCCGGCCGGGCCAGCGCCAACACCACGATAAACGAAGCGCCTCGGCGCTGCGCATCGCCGCAGCCCGCCTCGTTAAGCAGCGCAAGGACACGCGCCATGGCAACGCTGAAATCCTTGTCCGGGCCGGACCATCGTGCGGAGTAGATCCCCGGGTCACCGTTCAGCGCGTCCACGGCCAGACCGGAATCGTCCGCGAGCGCCGGCAGCCCCGTGGCATCGCGCGCCGCTTCAGCCTTCAGAGCGGCGTTTTCCTCAAACGTTGTCCCCGTCTCCTCCGGCTCGGCAAGGCCCGCCTCTCCGGCGCTTGTGATGGTCACGCCGAGCGGGCTGAGGAGAGCGCCAAACTCTGCGATTTTCCCCGCGTTGTGGGTTGCAAGGATCAGGCGCCCTCCGGGGATCAGCGTCATGCAACAGTCATCTTCTGCAGGGAAACGAGCCGTGCAATGCCGCCGGTCGCGAGGTCCATGAGCGCGTTCAGCTCGTCCCGGCTGAATGGCGCGCCCTCGGCCGTGCCTTGCACCTCAACCATGGTGCCGGCGCCGGTCATGACAAAGTTCGCGTCCGTCTCGGCAGCGGAGTCCTCCACATAATCAAGGTCGAGCACCGGCGTGCCGGAGACGATCCCGCAGGAGATCGCCGCAATGTGGTCAGTGAGCACCGGCTCACTCACCATGCCCGCCTCGCGCATCTTCGACACGCAGTCCGACAACGCGACCCATGCACCGGTGATGGACGCAGTCCGCGTGCCGCCGTCGGCCTGGATCACGTCGCAATCCACCGTAATCTGGCGTTCGCCCAGCGCCTTGCGGTCCACCACGGCGCGAAGCGAACGGCCGATCAGGCGCTGGATCTCAACCGTCCGGCCCGACTGCTTGCCTGCGGTGGCCTCCCGGCGCATCCGGTCGGTGGTGGCGCGGGGCAGCATTCCATACTCGGCAGTCACCCATCCCTCACCGCCGCCGCGCAGCCAGGGCGGCACGCGCTCTTCCAGCGATGCGGTGCACAAAACGTGCGTTGCACCAAACTTTACCAGGCACGAGCCTTCCGCATGCTTCGACACGGCTCGTTCCAGACTGACGGCGCGCATCTCGTCGCCCGCGC
>JBCDFB010000169.1:0-6908 GCA_039178655.1 Pseudomonadota bacterium
CCCAAAACAAGGTCGCGGCGGTGTGGTCAGCCGGCCGACAGGTGGTCACCGAAGGCCGGCACATCCACCGCGAAGAGATTGTCGAGCGCTACAAGAAGACGCTCAACACTCTGATCCCTCAACTCTAATTCAACGGATGCCCCATGAAGCTTGCCGACTTCGACGCCCTCACCTTCGATTGCTACGGAACGCTCATCGATTGGGAGAGCGGCATGGTGAGAGGCCTTGCTCCATTGGTGGATGCTGTCGGCGGGCTGACCCGTGATGAGGTGCTGAACGCCCACGCCGAGGAGGAAAGCGGCCAGCAGGCCCGCACGCCGCACATGCGCTACAGCGATCTTCTCGCCATCGTCTACAAACGCCTTGCCGAGCGGTGGGGACGGCCCGCCTCCAGGGAAGACTGCGTCGCCTACGGCCAGTCAGTGAAGGATTGGCCCGCTTTCCCCGACAGCGCAGAAGCCCTCCGGTCGCTGAAGGAGCGCTACAAACTCGTCATCCTCTCCAACGTGGATAATGACAGTTTTACCGGCAGCAACGCCCGGCTCGGCGTGGAGTTCGACGCCATCATCACCGCCGAAGATGTGGGGAGCTATAAGCCCGCCGACGCGAACTTTGAGACAATGGTCTCAGCCTTGGGGCGCATGGGGATCGGAAAATCGCGCATCCTCCACGTGGCCGAAAGCCTCTTTCATGACCATGTGCCCGCCAAACGCCATGGCCTGTCCAACGTGTGGATCCACCGCCGCCACGCCGTCGGCGGCTTCGGCGCAACCATGCCCGTCGCCGATCAGCCGGAGGTGGACTGGCGCTTTGCCTCCATGGCCGAATTCGCCAGCGCCGCGGCGGCCGCTTAGGTGACCGCAGCCCTGGCGTGGAATTCGGGCTTGTCCCAGGCCCCGGACACCACGAGGTCGGCCAGGACCTCCACCGCGTCGAACACGTCCACATACCGCGTATAGAGCGGCGTGAAGCCGAAGCGCAAAATATCCGGCGCGCGGAAATCGCCGATAACGCCTTGGGCGATCAGCCCCTGCATCACCGCATAGCCCTCAGGATGGCGGAAGGAGACTTGGCTGCCGCGGACCGCGGCATCGGTGGGGCTTGCAAGGGTCAGAGCATCGCCGCACGCCCGTTTGACCTCGGCAATCATCATGTCCCCCAGCGCGGCAGACTTTTTAGCGACCTCGCCCAAGTCCACACCCTCAAAAGCGTCGAGCGCTGCATCGAGCGCGGTCATGGAAAGGACCGGCGCCGTCCCTGTCAGGAACCGCGTGATGCCCGGCGCCGGGCGGAACCCGCTCTCGAACGCGAAGGGCGCGGCATGTCCAAACCAGCCGCGTAAGGCCGGCATCGCATCCTGGTGGCGCTCGGCAACCCAAAGAAAGGCAGGAGCGCCGGGCCCGCCATTGAGGTACTTGTAGCCGCAGCCGATGGCGAAGTCCGCGCCCGCCCCCTCAAGGTCCACCGGGAAGGCGCCGGTGGAATGGGCAAGGTCCCAAATCACAATCGCGCCCGCGGCGTGGGCCCGCTCGGTGACGGCCGCCATGTCGTGCTTGGCTCCGGTGCGGTAGTCCACCTGGGTGAGCATCAGCACAGCCGTGTCCGGCCCCAGCGCGTCGAGCGGCTTGTCCGTCAGGCGAAGTTCCGCGCCCTTCAGCGCCGAAACCCCCTCGGCAATATAAAGATCGGTGGGGAAGTTCCCCGGCTCGGAGATGATGACCCGGCGCCCCGCCTTGGCCTTGTCCAACGCGGCGGACAGCACTTTGAAAAGGTTGACCGACGTGGAGTCGCAGACTGCCACGTCCTGTCCCCGCGCACCGATGAGCTTTGCGATCTTGGCCGCGACATTGGCCGGCAGATCGATCCACCCTGCCGTATTCCAGGAGCGGATGAGCCCCTCGCCCCACTCTTCGTTCACCGCTGCGCGCACGCGCTCCCGCGCCGACTTTGTGAGCGGTCCCAGCGAGTTGCCGTCCAGATAAATCACACCGTCAGGCAGCAGGAACTTGTCGCGCGCGGGCGCCAGCGGATCGGCGCGATCGGCATCAAGCGCTTCGGCACGGGTGGTGGGAAGGCGTGTCACGGCTCAGTTCTCCTGCGGCTCCCTGCCCTTGCGGCGGGGCTTGCGGCGTTTTGGCGGTCCGGCCCGGTCCGCCGCACCCAACGCCAGGTGCGTGAGCCGTGCCAGTTCCTCCTCATCGTCATAGGCCACAGCCGGCAAGCGCCAATAGCGCATGGTGATGGGCTTTGCGCCGCCGTCATAAACGAAGGGCGCCATGCCGACGGCACGATAGGCGTCTTCGTTCTCGTCATCGCCCTTTAGATAGACCTCGCCGTAGGCGACGATGGCGATGATCCGGTCGCCCGCATAAACGCCGAGCCCGCCGAACATCTTGCGCGCGCTGACCGCAAGCACAGGCTCAAAAAGCTCAACCGTTGCCTCAATGTCCATCCGCCCACCCCCGTCGCGGCGAGCCGGTTTGAGATGTCAGCCGAAGGCGCTGAAATCGTCGATGGACACGCCGAGCGAACTGGAATTGTAGACACCGTTATAGTCGGCAACGAAGGTGAAAGTGGCCGTTTCCCCGCTTGCAAGAGACGTGGCACCGCCAGCCTCAAGGCGGAAGGCGGGGGCATCGGGGTCGCTCTCCAAAAGCGTGGCGCCGAACACCTCATCCTGCCGCACGAACACGTCGTCATCGCCGTCAAAGGCAATGGCGAAATCGTCAAAGTCGAGCGCACCGGGACCGGCATTGGTGACGGAGAGTTCGACCACGACGCCATTTCCCCAATCAACGACCGAGGTCAGATTGAGATCTAAAGGGGTATCGACGGGAGGCGCCGCGCTGGCGGCCGGGGAAAGAACGCTGCCGAAGTCCGCCACCGTGGCGCCCAATTGCGGCTGGTTCCACTCACCGCCATAGGACAGCACGAAGCTCAGTGTCTGGCTTTCCCCCACTGACAGGATCCCGCCAGGGTCGTAGGCGCCTGAGGTAAACGTCGCCGTCTCGCCATCATAGCCGGTCGCCGAACCGCCCCAGACCTGACCCTCCACAAGCGAAATCGTCGTGTCCGGGCTGAATGTGAGTGCCAGATCCTCGTAGGCAATCGCCTGGTTGCCGACGTTGGTGTAGCGCACGTTGAGGAACGCGCCGGTCCCCCAATCCGACATCTCGATGATCTCAAAGGCGATTGGTGAGGGGGTCGGGCCGGGCTCGTCCGGTGCCGGCTCCACCGTCACCGTCACAACGCCTTGGTCGCTGCCGCCGGCACCATCGATGATGGTGTAGGAGAAAGCGTCTGTTCCGCTGAAACCGCTGTCCGGCATGTAGACAATCTCGGTCCCGTCGATGACGGCAGTCCCGTTTGCGCCGGGAAAGACCATGTCCACTTGCGGCGCGTCACCGTCGACGTCGCTCGCAAGGCTCTCCAGCGTGCCGATGGCGATGCGAACTTCGGTGCCCTCTTCGGTCTCTGTGGCATAGGCGCCGGCCACAGGGTCGTCATTGACCGGGTCGACGGTGACCGTGACCGTCGCCGTATCCGTGGCGCCAATTCCGTCGCGCACCGTGTAGAAGAACTGCGCCTCGCCCGCGAAATCGGCCGGCGGAGTATAGGAAATCACCCCGCCATCAAGCGACACGCTGCCCACAGTCGCATTGGAGACCGAGGAGATGGTGAGCGGGCCACCCTCCTCGTCGCTCGCCAGTGCCAGAAGGGTTTGGGCATCGATCTGCAGCGTGCCGTCTTCGGCAACTGATGCGGCAAAGTCTTGCGCGCTCGGCGCGGTGTTGTCGATGAGTGGATCGGCGCCCACGACACTCACACCGCTCTGGTCGAGCCCGATGACGTCTTGGTTCCACTGGCCGGGGTAATCCGCCACTACGAAGAAGCTGGCGGTTTCACCATCGACCAGTGTGTCGGTCTGACCGGATTGGAGCCGAAAGACAGGATCGCCGCCATTTCCCGATAGAAGGGTTGCGTTCCAAATCTGATCGAGGCGCGCGGTGAGCGCGTAGGCGGCATCAAGCTCCACAGTAATCGAAGCGTAATCGACGTCGACACCGCTGACATTGCGCACGAACACTTCGATGGAAGCGCCGTTGCCCCAATCCTGGTGCACGATGACGCTGACTTCAAAGGCACTGTCCAAATCGAACGTCTGATCCTCGTCCGACTGATCGTCGTCAGCGACATCGTCGCCAGCATCGCCATCCACAAGCGTGCCGACCCAATCAGGCTCAAAGTTCACGAGCGGCTCAAGGTCTTCCCACACCACCTGGCGGACCGTCTCCAGATCGGTCTCAAACAGATTGTGGCTGAGTAGTTCCGGCGGGTTGAGGTTCCAATACGCCCACCCGGCCAGCGGCGAGCCGCCGTCGTCGATGACGCCGTCACCGTCGGTATCGCCCATGATGTAGTTGGAAAGCGCGGTTACCCAGCCGTCCGCCGCCGGGTCACCGTTGAAGCCGAATTCGCCGATCAGAACCGGCACATCGTGCAGCTTGGAAAGATTGCCCCAGAACTCGTCAAACAGGCTGTAGTAGGTCTGCCAAGGCTCAAAGCTTAGTTTGGTGAGCACCGGCGCCGGATATTCGTGCGGCGAGTAGACCACCTTGTTGTCAACGTTGAGCACAACAGGATCGTTCGCAGCGTCCTTGAGGTTGCCGGCCCACTGATACCAGTCGCCATCCAGCGAATGGTGCACCCCCTCAACCACGATGAGCCAGCCGGGGTCTTCTGAATGGACGGCGTTGCCCGCGCGCTCGGCCGCGGTCGACCAGTCGTTCCAGTTGGCGGCGAAGGGCTCGTTGCGCAGGTCCGCGGCGATCACATTGGGCTTGTCGGCCAAATGCCCCGCGAGGGTCTGCCACATGTCGACCCAGTCGTCCTCGCTGTAACGCGAATCGTACCAGTGGCCGGCCTGGCCGTTCACATCGGCATTGTGGTTGGAGATGATGACCGACAGCCCAGCGGCGGCCGCTTCGTCAACCACATGCTCAATCACTTCGAGCGTGTTGGCGCCCA
Source organism: Pseudomonadota bacterium (assembly GCA_039178655.1). GTDB lineage: Bacteria > Pseudomonadota > Alphaproteobacteria > Rhizobiales > Amorphaceae > Acuticoccus. The sequence continues at coordinate 5,029 of JBCDFB010000169.1, forward strand.
GAAGTTCAGGATTCTTCGCGTAGTCGATCTGAAACCAAGGCGTCGGCTCGAAGGGTGACAGAACCGCGTGGGTGGAGAACGGCAATCGCAGAGTATCAAACCCGAGGTCGACCACCGATTGCATGATGTCGCTGATGGAGCGCGCCTCCACGCCGACAGGCACGCCGGCGTGGTCGAGCTCCATGCCATACCAATTCAGCGCCTTGATGAAGACCGCTTCCCCATCCTGATCGACGATCTTGTTTCCGGCGGTGGACAAAGGGGCGAATTCTTTGCCCGTAAGAAGTGAAATGCTTTGCGCCATCACGCTGCCCCGATCAAAAGCGCGGGCGCGGTCCACGAAATCTCCGACGCATCAGCCGTGGCGGCGCGTTGCTGGTCAGCTTGCGGCCCTTCCCAATGGGCTCTTCTCGCCCCAAGGCTGGCCGCCCACACGGAGACAGACATGCCCAGTGACACCTTGTTCTGATGATTTCCGCCGGCTTCGGCCTCGAAAACGCGCATGGATAACGCCACCCAACCGCACAGTAGAGATAGGTAAACTAACCTCTCACCATTGGTGGATAGCAGTATCGGTAGACCAAATCAAACCTAGGATTGAAACTTTTTACCAAATTTATTGCGTTTTCACGGTCATTTTGAACAATCGTTACTAAAAGGATTCAGAATTTTTGATGCGCGTTTAGCATCCGTGGCGGATGTAAGGCAGCTTCTGCCCCGTCCTCTGTTGCGCTCAACAACCGTGCATTGCCGCCTGCTGCTGCGGTGTCGATGCACAGGTGCCGCTCCAGGTCCATGTCATCACCCAGCGTCAGAAGCGGCACGATGGGGCCGGACCGCTCCGCCAGCGCCCTTCGAAAGTCACCTGCCGGCCCGTCGTAAACCACCGCATCGAGCACCGGCACGTGTGCCAAATCCGCGGGGTTCAAGGTGCCATCGATGTGGGCAAGGTGAGGACCGTCGGACCCGGACGCACCTGGCGCGATGACGAGGACGCCATTGCCCGCCGCCCGCGCGGCATCCGCCTGGGCCTTGGCGCGGGACGGGGTGGGCCCGGCGCACACGATGACGCCGCGCGGCACGGTGGAGAGCCGGTTGGACTCGCCCGTCGGCCCCGGAAGGTCCACGACACTGCGTGGCCCCGCCTCCGCCCGCAACGACGAGAGCACCTTCGCGATCCGCTCGCGCGGGACCACTCCACCGTTATCGGCAACGGGGCGCGCCCGACCCTCCGCCCGGCGCGACAGCCGCTTCACCGTGCGCGGCCCGCCCGCCTTTGGCCCGGTGCCGGAAAGCCCTTCCCCGCCGAAGGGCTGCGAGCCGACAACCGCGCCGATCTGGTTGCGGTTGACGTAAGTGTTGCCCACCGCAACGCGCTGGACCACCGCTTCAACCCGGTCGTCAATGCGGGTGTGGAGGCCAAATGTGAGGCCGTATCCGGCGCCGTTCACCTCGTCCACGACCCCTTCCAGGCGCGCGCCGTCGAACCGCGCCACGTGGAGCACAGGCCCGAAAATCTCCTCGTCCAAATCGCCTATGCCACTCACGCGAATGACTGTGGGCGGAACGAACAAGCCGTCCGACGGCCCGACGCTTGAAAGGACCCGCCCGTCCGCCCTCGCCTTGTCCACGTGGGCCATGATGCGTGCCTTGGCGGCCTCATCAATCACCGGCCCAAGATCCGTGGAGACCTGCCAAGGATCGCCGATGACGAGCGCTTCCATCGCCCCCTTCAGCATGGTCAGAATGCGCTCCTCCACATCCTCCTGGACGTAAAGGACCCGAAGGGCCGAGCAGCGTTGCCCGGCGCTCTGGAAGGCGGAGGCCACGATATCGCGCACTGCCTGTTCGGGAAGGGCCGTGGAATCCACAATCATGGC
>JBCDFB010000170.1:0-6834 GCA_039178655.1 Pseudomonadota bacterium
CCCGCGTCCGACCTTCCGCGATGGCCGTGTTCTGAGGCAAGTCTGCCACGCATCATCAGGGATCGACTAACTATGCAACGTGAAGAGAGAGTGATCGCCCTTAATCTGCCCCAGGCGGAGCTGTCGGCGGAAACGCTGGCGTACTTCGAAAAATGTCAGGAAAAGCTCGGTCTCGTGCCGAACGTCCTGCTCGCCTACGCCTTCGACGAGACGAAGCTGCGCCGGTTCACTGATCTTTACAACGACCTGATGCTCGGGGAATCGGAGCTGTCCAAGCTGGAGCGGGAGATGATTGCGGTGGTGGTATCGGCGCAGAACCGCTGCCACTATTGCGTTGTCGCCCACGGTGCGGCCGTGCGGGCCCTGTCGGGCGATCCGGTGCTGGGCGACACTTTGTCAGTCAACTGGCGCGCGTTGGCGTTAACCGATCGGCACAGGGCAATGCTTGAATTTGCTGAAATGTTGACAGTCGAGCCCCACGGGGTGAGCGAGGATACGCGCGAATCACTGCGCGCAGTCGGCTTTAGCGAGCACGCGATTTGGGACATTTCGTCGGTCGCAGCGTTTTTTAACATGACAAATCGGGTCGCGAGCGCCACCCAAATACGGCCAAACCATGAATACTACGCCATGGCTCGAAAAAGCTGATGGAAAGCGGGGCGTCACGTCTTTTCACAGCCGGCGTAATCGCTCATGACCTTGGTGGTCGCTTAAAAGGTTCGCGGCGCACCCCAGGAACGGAGACACGCGCAGATGCGCTTTGAAGAAATCCTCCAGAACTTCCAATACGACGACTTGCAGTGGCTCATCCCGGTGTTCGCCGGGCTGCTCATCATCGTCCTGGGGCTGCTGATCGGCCTCATCCGCGGAATGAGTGCAGGGGTTCTGGTCGCGTTGTTCTTCGGCGGCCTTATGTGCATGTCGCCGGTGCTTCTGAACGCGCTGCAGCGCAGCAATGACGGCGTCGGTCTTGCCTCTGCCGATGTGGCGCGCAGTGCAGCGGCACTTTCTGCGCTCAACAACGATGTGGTGGTGGACCTCAGCCGGGTTGTGACGACCATGCGCACCGCCCTTGACGGTTTGTCGCCGTTGGTGAGCAACGGTGGCGGGGCAACGCTAGAGCCTGCGGTCATCCAGCGGTTCAGCCAAAGCCTCAGCGATACGGAGGATCGGCTGGACGCAGCCGTCAATTCGCTGTCCCGCTCGGCCCTGCTGCGCCAGCGCATGGATTCGGATGTGCAGGCGCTGGAACTGGAGCTGCGGCGGGTACAGAGGCCAGCTTCGAACTAGCCTGCGCGGCCGGCACCTTCCAAACCGGACCAACCGGCTCTATTTGCGTGGTTATGCAACCGTTCACGACACTGACCAGCACCGCCGCTCCTTTGCCGATGATCAATGTCGACACGGACATGATCATCCCGAAGGATTATCTCAAAACGATCAAGCGCACCGGCCTCGGCAAGGGGCTGTTTGCCGAGATCTCCAGGCTCTCCTGCGGTAATCCTGACCCGTCCTTCCCGCTGAACCAGCCGGCATACCAAAACGCCAACATCTTGGTGGCGGGAGACAATTTCGGCTGTGGGTCATCGCGCGAACATGCGCCTTGGGCGCTGCTCGACCGGGGCTTCCGCTGCGTGATCTCCACCTCCTTCGCCGATATCTTCTACCAAAACTGCTTCAAGAACGGGATCTTGCCCATCAAAGTCATGGCCGACGAGCTGGAGCGGCTGATGGCGCATGCCGAACGCGGTGCGAATGCGACGTTGACGGTGGATTTGCCCGAACAGCACATCACGGGGATGGACGGCGACAAGGTGAATTTCCACATCGACGCCTGGCTGAAGCACTGTCTGATCCACGGGCTCGATGAGGTGGGGCTGACGATGCAAAAGCACCTCCACATCAACTCCCATGAGGAGCGCCTCAGCACCCACCGCCCGTGGATTTGACGGCTCGCTAGCGGCCGATCCTCTCGCGGACGGCTGCCACAATGGCCTCCTGCGTGATGCCGAAGTGCTCGTAAAGCTCCTTGTAGGGGCCTGAAGCGCCGTAGCCTTCCATGCCGACGAAGAGGCCGTCCTGGCCGATGATGGCGTCCCACCCGAACCGAACCGCCGCTTCCACGGCAACCTTCACCGGGGCCGTGCCGATGATGGCTTCGCGGTAGGCGGCATCCTCCTCCAGGAAGATGTCCATGGACGGCACGCTCACTACCTCGGTCGCGATATCAAGCCCGTTCAGAATGCTCGCCGCGTTGACGGCAATTTCCACTTCAGACCCGGTGGCGAAGAGCGTTACCAGCGCGGTGCCGTCCACCTGGCGGATCCTGTAGGCGCCGCGGCGGGAGAGGTTGTCGCCGCCGGCACCCACGGAAAGGGTGGGCAGCCCTTGGCGGGTGAGGGCAATCACTGTGGGGCCCTTCCGCTCGAGCGCAATCTCCCACGCGTCCGCCGTCTCAACCGCATCGCATGGGCGCAAGGTCACCAGCCCTGGCATGGCCCGCAGCGCGGCAAGGTGCTCCACCGGCTGATGGGTCGGCCCGTCCTCACCAAGGCCGATGGAATCGTGTGTCATCACATGGATGACACGAAGGCCCATCAGTGATGCGAGACGGATGGCAGGGCGGCAATAGTCGGAGAAGGTGAGGAACGTGCCGGCGTACGGAATGAGCCCGCCCTGCAGAGCAAGCCCGTTCATGGCCGCAGCCATACCGTGCTCGCGCACGCCGTAATGGATGTAGCGGCCCGCATACTCGTGCGGTGTCACCGGGGACATGTGGTCGGTTTTGGTATTGTTGGAGCCGGTGAGGTCCGCCGATCCCCCCACAGTCTCCGGCACCACCGAGTTCACCGTGTTGAGGACACGCTCTGAAGCCTTTCGCGTGGCCAGCGTGGGACGTTCATCGCGCAGGAGTTTGCGCAGCTCCGTCATCGCCGGAACGAACTCGCTCGGCAATTCGCCCCTTTGCCGGCGCTCGAATGCGGCGCGCTTTTCCGCATCCATGCTTTCCAAGCGCTCCATCCAGTCACGCCTGGTCTGGGCGGCGCGCAGGCCCGCAATGCGCCAGGCGTCCCGAACCTCTTCGGGCACCTCGAAGGGCGCCGCGGTCCAGCCGAGTGCGCTGCGCGTTGCAGCGCTCTCCGCAGCGCCCAGCGGCGCACCATGCACGCCCGATGTGCCGGCCTTGTTGGGCGCGCCGTAGCCAATGGTGGTGCGCGCGGCAATGAGCGTGGGTTTGTCGCTCGTCTCGGCCCGGGTGAGCGCTGCGTCAATCTGCACCGCGTCGTGGCCGTCGATGCGCTCCGCACGCCAGCCCGCAGCCTCGAAGCGTTTTACCGCATCGCCGGATTCCGACAGCGACGTGGGTCCGTCGATGGAAATCTCGTTGTCGTCGTAGATCACCGTCAGCCGGTTGAGGCCCAGATGGCCGGCGATGGAAATGGCCTCGTGGCTGATCCCCTCCATCAGGTCGCCGTCGGACGCCAGAACGAACGTGCGGTGGCTGACAATATCATCGCCGAACTCGGCATTCAGAATGCGCTCGCCAAGCGCCATCCCCACTGCGGTGGCGATTCCCTGGCCGAGCGGCCCGGTGGTGGTCTCGATCCCCTTGCCGTGGCCGTATTCGGGGTGGCCGGCGGTGAATGAGCCAAGCTGGCGGAAGCGTTTCAATTGCTCAATAGGAAAGTCTTCGTAACCGAGGAGATGGTAAAGGGCGTAGAGCAGCATGGAGCCGTGCCCGGCGGAAAGGACGAAACGGTCCCGATTGGGCCATTCCGGATGGGCAGGGTCCACGTGGATGTGATGGACGAAAAGCGTCGTCACGAGGTCGGCCGCGCCCATGGGCAGTCCCGGGTGGCCGGACTTTGCCGCCTCCACCGCGTCCACCGCGAGCATTCTGATGGCGTTGGCCATCGGCTTGAGCTTATTTGGGTCGACCATGACGAGCCTTGAACTTGTGCGCTGGAGGCCCGTTTAGGGCACCGGACCGGCCGCGCATAGGCGTTGGGCCGAAACCTGGGCCGACCCCGGCGCGCATCGGCAAGAAGTCCGTTGATCGTGTGGGCAATGCACAACGCACTTTGACGCGCGCGTGATTGTGCGGCTTTGTTGACCGATCGCACCGTCATTGTCCCCGGGAGGCAAGTCGATTTCGGGTCCGCGCAGCCAACGTGCCTTGACCGAGCTGGAGGCCGCCGTCGTGCGCCTTGAAGCTGCGGTGACGCGCAGCGCGGAGACTTCCGCCCGCACCGCAGCGCTGGATGATACCCTGGCGCGCCTTAATGCGGACCGCGCCGCCCTTGCCGATGCGCTCGACAAGCAAACTGCGCGCGCTGAACGCCTTCTGGCGGCAAACCGGGCTGTGGAGGCCCGGCTTATTGACCTCATGGGCCGGGTTCGGATGCTGCCTGAGCGCCCGCAGGAAGGCCGCAAAGGCAGCGGCTCATGAGCCATGTGACCGTGACCGTCGCGGGCGAGCGCTACACTGTCGCCTGCCCTCCGGGCGATGGGCCTAAGGTGGAAAAGCTTGCCATTGAGCTCGACAAAACGGTCGCAACGTTGCGCCGACGGGTGGGCGACATCGGCGAGACCCGCCTCACAGTGTTTGCTGCCCTGTCGCTGCTTGATGGACTGGAGGCCCTGCGCGGGGAGAAGGCAGCCCTTTTGGAGCGCGTTGCCACATTGGAGCGTAACCGGGAAGAGGCCGCCCTTGCCGTGGAAGCCGGGGAGGATGCTTTTGCCGAGCGGATCAATGCGGTGGCATTGAAAGTTGAGCAATTGGCAGCGCTCATGAACGCGGACACCCGCGCCCGAGCCGAGCCCGCAACAAGCCCGATCACTCCGGCACCGGACATGCCGCAGGGGGAGGGCGACGGCGCGTCCCATCAGCCGCAGGATGACCGACCCCATCCGGCCGATCCGCCCTCCGACCGGCTCGACATTGCGCCGGGGGAGGCGCAGTAAGGTCGGCCTCGACCGGAGCGCGTCATGTTCGACCCAACCATACTCATCGCCTTCACCCTGGCCTCGGCGGCCATCGTCATCGTGCCGGGCCCAACGGTGAGCCTCATTGTGGCAAACAGCCTGCGCCGCGGTGCGCCGGCGGGCTTTGCAAACGTCATCGGCACGCAAATCGGCCTTGCTTCGATGATCTTCGTGTTGGCGCTGGGGCTGGAGTGGGTGGTGCGCATCGTCGGCGAAGCGTTCGAGATCTTGAAGCTCATCGGTGCGGCCTACCTCATTTATCTCGGCATTCGCATGTGGCGCGCGCACGGGGCGCTGGCCCGACGGGAGGGCGACAGCCGCACGTTGCGGGGCTACGTGGTGCAGGGCTTCATCGTCATTTGGTCCAATCCCAAGGCGCTCCTGTTTTTCGGGGCGTTCATTCCGCAATTTGTGAATACTGGGCACAGCACCGCCATTCAGGTGGCGGTCTATGGCGCAATTTTCATGGCAGTGGCGACGGTGCTTGACGGCGCCTACGCGATGGCCGCGGGCCGGGCGGGTCGCCTCCTGACGGCAGCGCGCGTGCGAATTGCTGAAAAGGTGGGCGGCGCTGTGCTGGTGCTGGGGGGCGTGGCGCTGGCGTTTACGCGACGCTGACGGATTGGCCTTTCTCCGCGGCCGACGCCCCTCTATATTGAAGGTTGCGTTGCTGCCTGGTTCGTCAGGAAATCATATCCCCGGGGCCTTATCGATCCTTCAGGGAGCTGTCTCTGCCACGGCCCGTGGGCTGTGGCACGCGGCGCCCACCTACTCTGTAGGTCCCGGGATCGACTCTTCCAACGGCCAAGGCGGCTTCGCACCCAGTCCACGCCATTGAGCGGCCCGGCAGCTCTTCCAAGCATTCAAGACAGACTTGCACCAGCGCAATGACGGAACGTCTTGCGCGCCGCCTCATCCTGCGACAGAAGGCAACCATCGCAGGAATTTTGTCGACGCCAACGGGAATTATCGAGCATGGCTGTGAAGCTTGCCATCAACGGCTTTGGCCGTATCGGTCGGAACGTGCTGCGCGCGATCGTGGAGGGGGACCGGACCGACGTTGAGGTTATCGCCATCAACGATTTGGGTCCGGTGGAAACCAACGCCCATCTCCTGCGCTATGACAGTGTTCATGGCCGGTTCCCCGGCACTGTGACCACGCAGGGGGAATCCATCGACGTGGGCCGCGGCCCCATCCGCGTGACAGCCGAGCGCGATCCCAAGGCGCTTCCCTGGTCGGACGTGGATGTCGCGCTTGAATGCACGGGCATCTTCACAGCGCGCGAGAAGGCCGCACTGCACCTGGAAAACGGTTCAAAGCGTGTTCTGGTTTCGGCGCCCGCTGCCGGTGCCGACAAGACAATTGTCTACGGTGTCAACGATAACGCGCTCACCGCGCAGGACGTTGTGGTGTCAAACGCCTCCTGCACCACCAACTGCCTCGCCCCCGTCGCCTACGTTCTGAACAAGGCGATCGGCATCAAGCGTGGCTTCATGACGACCATCCATTCCTACACCGGCGACCAGCCGACGCTGGATACCCTGCACAAGGACCTTTACCGCTCCCGCGCCGCCGCCATGAGCATGATCCCCACCTCAACCGGTGCCGCAAAGGCGGTCGGCCTCGTGCTGCCGGAGCTGAACGGCAAGCTCGACGGCGTTGCGGTGCGCGTGCCGACCCCCAACGTGTCAGTGGTGGACTTCAAGTTCGAGACCGACCGCGACACGTCTGTGGATGAGATCAACGATGCCATCCGCACCGCCGCCAACGGTGAATTGAAGGGCATTTTGGGCTTCACCGACGAGAAGCTGGTGTCCATGGACTTCAACCACGACGCACACTCCAGC
>JBCDFB010000171.1:0-6829 GCA_039178655.1 Pseudomonadota bacterium
GGACGAGGCGGCCCGGATCCTTCAGCTCACCGATCTGCTCGACCTTAAGCCTGCGCAGCTTTCCGGCGGCCAGCGCCAGCGCGTCGCCATCGGCCGCTCCATCGTCAAAAACCCAAAGGTATTCTTGTTCGACGAGCCGCTTTCGAACCTTGATGCCAAGCTGCGCGTTCAAATGCGCATCGAGCTGGAGTCGCTTCACAAGCAACTCGGCGCCACGATGATTTACGTCACCCACGACCAGGTCGAAGCCATGACCATGGCTGATCAGATCGTGGTGCTCAATGGCGGCAAGGTGGAGCAGGTGGGCGCGCCCATGGAGCTTTATCACCGGCCGGCGACGGAGTTTGTGGCAGGCTTCATCGGCTCCCCGGCCATGAACATCGTGGATGCGTCGAGCGGGCTTGGGCATGGTGTGGCCGCGCGCCCGGGCGCCACACGGATCGGCATTCGCCCCGAGCATATTGAGATCGGCGAAACTGGTGTGCGCGCCACCATCACCGTGAAGGAGCAGCTGGGCGGCGAAAGCTACCTCTATACGCGGATCGATGACGGGACCGACGTGGTGGTGAAGGCTGACGGTGACGACCCGCACAATCCTGGCGATGCGCTTCATCTGACGCTGCCGGAGCACCGCGTGCACCTGTTCGCGTCGAACGGCGCATCCCTTGGCACGGCAGCCTAAGGCGGAGGGATCATGAGCGGCTGGCAGGAGCAGATTAAGACGCTGATTGACCCGTGCGTTGCGGCTTCCAAGGTGACCGACGTGGTTCGGATCGGTGCAGGAGCACTGCGCGATGTGGGACCGATCGCGGCAAAGGTCACAGCCTCGCGGCGTGCGCTGGTCATGGCCGACGAGGCCGGGTTTGGCGCCGCCGGAGAAGCCACCATTCAAGCCCTTAAAGCGGCTGGTTGTCAGGTCGATACGCTGATCAAACCGGTGAACCCTTTGCCGTCGGCATCGGTGGAGGAGGCTGAACCCTTCCGCGCGGTTCTGGCAGACAACCCGGACATGTTTCCGGTGTCCGTCGGCTCAGGCGTCATCAACGATCTCGTCAAATACGCAGCGTTTGAGACGGATGGTCGTTACCTCACCGTCGCGACAGCAGCCTCCATGGACGGCTACACCAGCGCGGGCGCACCCCTGGCGCGCGGCGGCTTTAAGGTGACGATCCCGGTCCGCGCTCCCATCGCGATGGTTGCAGACCTTGATGTGATTACCTCCGCGCCGGCGGAAATGAACGCATGGGGTTTTGGCGACCTTGCCGGAAAGGTCCCCGCCGGCGGCGACTGGATCCTAGCCGACCTTGTGGGCGCGGAACCCATCGACGCCCATGCGTGGGCACTGGTGCAGGACCACCTGTCGGACTGGCTCGCCGGCCCCGAAGGAATTGCCGCAAGCGATGAAGACGCAGTGGCCCGCCTGTTTGTGGGCCTCACGGCTGTGGGGTTTGCCATGGAGGTCCACGGCACCTCCCGCCCCGCCTCGGGGGCCGACCACCAGATCGCGCACCTTTGGGAGATGGAGGGTCTGAAGTTCCGCGGACGAAAGGTTTCGCACGGTGCGGCAGTCTCGGTCGGAACCGTTGCCGCGCTTGCCCTCTTCGACTGGCTGATTGCGCAGTACCTTTCCCGCGTGGACCCTGCCCAGATCGCCTCCCATGCGCCTGACCTTGCCACGCGCGAGGCAACACTCGCGGCGGCCATCACCGATCCGGGCATTGCGAGCCGTGCCTTGGACGAACTGCGGGCAAAGCACGCTGATCGGGCCGTACATGAAGCTCGACTTGAGCGCATTGCGGCCGGGTGGGGGGCGACGCGGAGCCGGCTTCACCGCCACCTGATGCGCCAGTCCGAGATGGTGGATATGCTGCGCGCGGCAGGTGCTCCAACGTTCGCGGGAGACATCGGTGTCGGCCCGCATCATCTGATGGCAACCATGAGGGCGGCTGCCTTCATCCGCCGGCGCTACACAATCTTCGACTTCCTGCACGAGACGGGCCTGTTGGATGCGGCCATGGCCGCAGTAGCTCCCAAGCTGGTGAGCAACGCGCACCTCAAGGTTCCCGCATGAACTTGAACGCCCTTGGCGCAAAGGCCCTCGCCGAGTTGGGCGAGGTGCTCGACAAAGCGCTGCCGAGCGAGGCGGAGAAGATGGCAGCGCCCATCCGCTCCGCGCGCCGGATTGTGGTCTACGGTGTGGGCCGCGAGGGTCTCATGATGCGCGCGCTTGCCATGCGCCTCTTCCACCTGGGGCTCGACGCGCACGTCGTCGGCGACATGACGACCCCGCCAGTCGGCCCCGGCGACCTTTTGATTGTGAGCGCCGGGCCAGGGCAATTCTCCACCGTGCTCGCTCTGCTCGGCGTTGCTCGGGATGCAGGCGCGGACACCATGTGCATCACCGCAGAACCCGACGGCCCTGCTCCAAAGGCAGCTCAGCATGTGATCGTCCTTCCGGCGCAAACCATGGCCAATGACCAGGGGGAAGCAACCTCCGTCTTGCCAATGGGTTCGCTCTACGAAGCTGTCCAGTTTCTGTTTTTCGAGATCCTTGTGCTCCGCCTGCAGGACCTGATGGGCGTTGCGCCCGCGGCCATGCGGTCCAACCACACAAACCTTGAATAGCTGATGGGCTGGCGGGACCGTTTCTCCATCGCCGGCAAGACAGCGCTGGTGACAGGGGCCTCTTCTGGCATCGGCGCTGAAATCGCTTCGGTGTTTGCAGAAGCCGGCGCATCAGTGATTGCCACAGGCCAGTCTGCCGAGCGCCTCAACAAGGTGGCGCGGGAAACCGGTGCGAGCCCCATAGTGGCCGACATTTCCACGTCCGAGGGCTGCGAGACCCTCGCGGCCGACGCCCTTTCGCGCCACCCCCGCATCGATATTCTCGTCAACAGCGCCGGCGTTGCGCTCACGGGTCCCGCACTCAACTTCAGCGTTGAGGACTGGGACCGTACGATGGCCGTCAACCTGCGCGCGCCATTCCTCCTGGCCAAAGCGCTGGCGCCGGCGATGATCGAGGCCGGGGCCGGAAAGATCGTCAACATTTCATCGCAGACCGGGGTGATCGCGCTTGCCGACCATGCTGCCTACGCAGCGTCAAAAGGCGGCCTCAACGCGCTGACGAAGTCCTTGATGGTTGAGCTCGCACCGCACAACGTTCAAGTGAACGCCATCTGCCCGACCGTGGTGATGACCGAGATGGGCAAGCGCGTCTGGAGCCCACCGGAAAAATCCGGCCCCATGATCGCCGCGACCCCACTGGGGCGGTTCGGCGAGCCTGTGGAGATTGCCGATATGGCGCTTTACCTCGCCTCGCCCGCGTCAGACCTCGTCAACGGCGCCATCCTGATGATCGAAGGTGGATACTCAAGCGTCTGATGGGGCCGCGGGCCCGCCGCCGCCCACACACTGCTTCTTCCGCCCAAGGACGGTGCGGCGCTGACCCCACCACGACAGGCTTTCATGATGGCGTACACAAACACTCTGACCGTCGACGAGGCCTTTAACCGATACGAGGCCATCCGGCCGCGGCTGCCGGCGGCCACAACAGGCCGCACCACGCAAGACTGCAACGGCCTTTTGGACATCGCGGACGGGTTCGACGCTTTCTTGCTGGATGGGTTCGGGGTCCTCAACGTGGGCAAGACGGCGATCCCGGGCGCGGTTGCGTGCATCAAAGCGCTGCGCGAACGGGGAAAACGCCTCATCGTGCTTACCAACGCTGCAAGCTACCCGCCCGCCGCCGCACAAGCGCGCTACCGGGCGATGGGGTTCGACTTTTCAGCGGACGAGATCCTGTCGAGCCGGACAGTGTGCGCCGCCCGCCTCAACGCGATCGAACCCGACATTCGTTGGGGCGCAATCGCCGCACCTGAGGACCGGTTTGAGGATGTGAACGCCTCGGTCGTCCACTGGATGCAGAACGGCGTGGACGACGTGGGCGGCTTCCTGTTCCTGTCGAGCGCCAGTTTGTCAGCCACACTGCTGGGCGCTCTACAGGACGCCCTCAAGGCAAAGACAAGGCCTATGGCCGTCGCCAATCCGGACCTTGTCGCACCGCGCGAGACAGGGCTCAGCATCGAGCCAGGCTACTGCGCCCATCAGCTCGCCGACGCGACAGGCATCACGCCGAGCTTCTTCGGCAAACCGTTCAATAACGCCTTTAAGGATGCGCTTGCTCTTCTTGATGGGTTGGAGCCCAGCCGCGTTGCCATGGTCGGCGATACGCTGCACACGGACATCCTGGGTGGCAGTGCCGCTGGATGCGCAACCGTTCTTGTGCGCGACCATGGTCTCTTCGCCGGTCGAAGTGTGGACCCCTACGTCGCCCGCTCAGGCATCGTCCCGGATTTCGCCTGCCCGGCAATCTGAAGCGGCGGAACAGCCAAGCGTTCATGGCGATGAAGTGAGCGTTGCTCCGGCACCCGGTTTGTCGTCTGCGGGGCTAAGCAGGCGCGCCACGCTTTGGCAACAACAGGCCGTGGTGTGTCATCGATGCTTTCGGCCGAGGGCTTGATTCTTTCACGGTGACGCTGCTTTGTGACGCGAAATCACCAACGATGACGGGGCGTGCCCAATGTTGGTCGGCCCGCTCGCTGCCGTCGCATGGTTCGGACCGCCTCTGCCGGTAGGCTACTCAATCGGACGGTCCGCGCCGAGGACCGTCCCATGACACTCATCTCCCGTGACGCCATCCGCCACAAGCTGCTCGACACGACGTTCGCCGCGCGTGACCTTGAAAAACCTTTGCCGAAGTATCGCTTTCCGCAAGAAGAGCAAAACCGCCGTGATATCCTGCAGGTCGTTGAGGACGAACTCTACCTAGACGGCAACCCACGGCAAAACCTCGCCACCTTCTGCCAGACATGGGAGGAACGGGAGGTCCACGAGATCATGGACCGGTCCATCGACCGCAACATGATCGACAAAAGCGAGTATCCGCAGACGGCTGAGATCGAGATCCGCTGCGCGCACATGCTCGCCGACCTCTGGAACGCGCCCGATGCGGCGGACACCGTCGGCACCTCAACCACCGGATCATCGGAGGCCTGCATGCTGGGCGGCATGGCGGCCAAGTGGCGCTGGAAGGCACGCCGCAAGGCGCAGGGCAAGCCGACCGACAAGCCGAACCTCGTCTGCGGTCCGGTCCAGGTCTGCTGGGACAAGTTCTGCGTCTACTGGGAGATCGAAAAGCGCGAAATCCCCATGAGCCGGGATCGCTTTCAAATGGACGTCGAGACAATGCTGGAGGCGGTCGATGAAAACACCATCGCCGTCGTGCCCACATTCGGCGTCACCTACACCGGCCACTACGAAATGGTGAAACCGCTTGCGGACGCACTGGACAAGCTGGAAGCGGAGACGGGCCAGTCGGTGGACATCCACGTTGACGCGGCGTCGGGCGGTTTCCTCGCTCCCTTTTCGGCGCCGGAGATCGTTTGGGACTTCCGCCTCCCGCGCGTGAAGTCGATCTCCACATCGGGGCACAAGTATGGGCTCGCCCCCCTTGGCGTCGGCTGGATCGTCTGGCGCGATGCTGCCGAACTGCCGGACGATCTGATCTTCTCCGTGCCCTACCTTGGCGGCAAAGTGGGCACCTTCGCCATCAACTTCTCCAGGCCCGCCGGTCAGATCGTCAGCCAATACTATCTGTTCAACCGGCTCGGCCGCGAAGGGTACAAGCGTGTGCAGGACGCTTGCTACGCCGTCACGCAATTCATCTCCGATGAAGTGGCTAAGCTCGGGCCGTTCGACTTCATCAACACAGGCAATCCGCACACCGGCATCCCCGCGTCCTGCTTCCATGTCAAACCTGGCGCCAGCTTGCCCTACTCGCTGTTCGACCTTTCGGCGAAGCTCCTGGAGCGCGGCTGGCAGGTGCCGGCGTTCAACCTCAGCGGCGGCGCATCAGACATCACGATCATGCGTGTGATGGTCCGCCAGGGCGTCTCGATGGATATGGCGCAGCTCCTCATCGAGGACATGAAGCGCGCCATCGAGCACTTCCAGAGGCGCCCGGTCACCGAGCCGCTCACCCAAGAGGAGCGCGGCGCCTACACCCACGGCTGACGGCCGCCGACCGCAGACCCGTTTCGCGCGGGGATAACATCACACGGCGCGGCCGCCGAGCGGCCAACTACGGAGACGCCCCGATGGCCCAGGTCAAAGCACCCGCCCCCACCCCCGCGCCGGGCGCTGCAGGCGCGGTCAAGCTGACGGTCATCACCCTCGCGGTGATGAACATTACCGCAGTCGTGAGCCTGCGCGGGCTGCCGGCTGAGGCTGAATACGGCCTCTCATCGGTCTTTTACTATCTCTTCGCAGCCGTTTTCTTTCTGATCCCCGTGGCCATTGTTGCCGCCGAACTTGCCACGGGATGGCCGCAGAAGGGCGGCGTGTTCCGCTGGGTGGGCGAAGCGTTCGGCGCACGCCTCGCCTTCCTCGCCATGTTCATGCTGTGGATCGAGGTGACGATCTGGTTTCCGACAGTGCTGACCTTTGCGGCAGTGTCCCTGGCCTTCGTGGGCCCGGACCAGACCTGGGACCAGTCGCTCGCTGCCAACAAGTTCTACACGCTCGCCGTGGTTCTGGCAGTCTATTGGCTCGCCACCTTCATCGCGATGTTCGGCGCCAAGGCGTTTGCGCCCGTGGCCAAGTGGGGCGGCATTGTCGGGACCATAATTCCTGCAACGATCCTGATCGTGCTTGGTTTCGCGTACTTCCTCAGCACAGGCCAGTCCGAAATCACCCTTGCCTGGGGCGATGTTGTGCCTGACTTCACCAACCTGAAAAATCTGGTCCTTGGAGCGTCCATCTTCCTGTTCTA
>JBCDFB010000172.1:0-6743 GCA_039178655.1 Pseudomonadota bacterium
GAGCGTCGCGCCGTTGGGGAGCGCCATGTTGCGCGACACCGAGCAGGGGAGAAGCAACCCCTCGCGTTTTCGGTCTTCCGTCACGAAAGCCGCTGAGCGCTGCAGCTCCTCGGCGGTGACGGGAGCAAGCGCGCCGTTCCTGCGCAGACGGATGTCCCCCTCCGGCATCCCGTCCAGCCCGAGGAGTGCGCGCACCAACTCCGTCCGGCCCGACCCCAAGAGACCCCAGAGCCCGACAATCTCGCCCGCGTGGAGGGAGAAGCTGGCGCTTTCCACCCGGCCGGGCAGCGCGAGGTTCTCCACCTCCAGCACCGTCTGTGCGCCAGGGTGGAGGTGGGCTCCAATGCGCCCGTCAGCCACCACGTCGCCCAACATGATCTCGACAATCTCGGCCTGGGTGATCTCGCCGATCGCGCGGTCTGCAACGGTGTCTCCGCCGCGCATGATGCTCACCCGATCGGCAACGCCGAAGACCTCGTTGATGAAGTGAGTGATGTAAAGGACTGCAACGCCATTCCCTTTCAGGACCGCGACCACATCGTGGAAACGCTCCTTCTCGCGGGCAGAAAGGGAGGACGTCGGCTCGTCGAATATGACAATGCGCGGGTCGCGGCGCATGGCGCGGGCAATCTCGACCAGTTGGCATTCGCCGGTGGACAGGCCCTCAAGCGGCCGATCCGGCGCAATGTCCACGCCAAGGGTCTGAAGGAGCTCGGCGGTGCGTGCGCGCATGGCGGCCCGGTCGATCCGCCCGCCGCGCACGGGATAGTCGCCCGCAAAGACGTTTTCCGCCACGGAGAGGGTCGGAAACACCGATAGCTCCTGCTGCACGAAGGCAACGCCGCTTGCCTGCGCATCCCGCGGCGTGGCGAAGCTGACGGCCGTGCCGTCGATGGCGATGGTGCCGGCATCGGGCCGCAAAACGCCGCCGAGGATATTCATGAGCGTGGACTTGCCGGCACCGTTTGCGCCCAAAAGCGCAACCACCTCCCCCGCGTTCACCACCAGATGGCCGTCCGCCACCGCCTGCACGGCGCCAAAGGCCTTGGAAATCCCCTCCATCTTCAGCGTTGGGGCCATCAGCGCGCCCCCGATAATGCGCGGTCGAGCGCCACGAACGCGATGATGATCAGGCCCTTGATGATGAGGCCAATGAAGAAGGAGATGCCCAAAAGGTTGAGGACGTTGCCAAGCACCAGCACGAAGAGCGCGCCGAGTACCGCCCCAACGGGCCGCCCCACCCCGCCATAGATGGAGACCCCGCCGATCACACAGGCCGTGACAACATCGAGGATCACGCTGTCGTTGCCCACATTGGCGGAGGCCGAGCCGAGCCGCGCTGTCACCACCACCGCCGCAACGCCCGCCAACGCCCCGGCAAACACATAGGTGAGGAAGAGGACGCGACGGACCGGCACGCGGGAGATGCGGGCCGCGACAGGGTTGGTGCCCACCGCGTAAATGTCCCACCCGAAGCGCGTAAACGTCATCACCGCCTGGGTGAGAAGCGCCACGGCAAGCATTATCCACACCGCCACCGGCAAGCCAAAGGGGCGGGTGTAGAAAAGATCGAAATAGCGTTCGGGCTGGCTGGAGATGGAGACCGAGTTGGTCACCCAGATGGAGAAGCCGCCGCAGATGGTCATGGTGGCGAGGGTGACCACGAAGGGGATCATCCTGAGCCGGGCCACGGCAAAGCCGTTGAGCGCGCCCACCGCAGCGCCGGACAGCACCATGACGATTGCGCCAAGCGGCACGTTGTCGGTCCCAATCATCACCATGGAGCCGAGGATCCCGGCTAGCGCCATGTTGGCGGGCAAGGAAAGGTCGATGCCGCCGCCGATCATGACCACGGTCATCCCCGCCGCAAGGATGGCCAGCATCGCCGCCTGATTGGCTACGTTAATCAGGTTGTTGGTGCGGAAGAAGACGGGGCTTTCCATGTAGAGGAAGCCCAGCACCGCCGCGGCTGCCAGGAGGACGATGAGCCACTGAAGGCTCGCCGCGAGCTTCAGCGGTGGTCGTGCAGTGGCGCTCACGGCGTGCGCTCAAGCTGCGGATGCGCCGCCATGCGCTGGAGCCGTTCGATGTGGGCCGCCGCCTCGCTCACCGTGCGGGTCACCACGTCCGCAGCGCTCATGTCGGCCCCCATGAGCCCGCAAGCTTCCCCCACGAAGACGCCCACAGTTTCCGGATCGCCGGCTGCGAAGTCGCCAGCATAGCGGTCTGCGTCCTTCTCTGCCGCCGCGCGGTGTTCCTCCTCCCGCCCGTGCCAGGTTTTGACGAAGGTGTTGTGGAGGACGCGTGCAGTGTAGGGCGCGGGCCAGTTGAAGCCGCGCGCAATGTCGGTGGCCCGCTGGCGCACTGTGCCGTCGCCATCGGCGGCGTAGGCCGCGGCGCGATGCTGCGGGTGGCTCAACGCTTCCGGCGTTGCCCAAAAGCGCGATCCCATCACGACGCCGTCGGCGCCCAGAGCAAGGGCGGCGGCGAGGCCCCGACCGTCGGCAATCCCGCCGGCGGCGAGGACGATGGCCTCGCTCCCCAGCGCGTCGCGCACCTCAGGCACCAGGGTCATGGTGGCTTGCGTTGCGCCGTGGCCCCCCGCCTCGCCCCCTTGGGCGACGATGATGTCAGCGCCGAGTGCATGGGCGCGCTCCGCGTCGGCCTTCGTCTGCACCTGGCAGATGAGCGTGGCGCCCGACGACCTCACCTCTTCGGCGTAAGGGGCCGGATCACCGAAGGAGAGCATCACCGCAACAGGGCGGTGGTCGAGCGCGGTTTTGAGTGCGGCGGGATTTTCATCGAGCCGCCAGGTGATGAAGCCGCAGCCCACGGGAGTGTTACCGGCGTCGCGGAAGGCTGCTTCCACAAACCCGGGATCGCCGTAGCCGCCGCCAATTAGGCCGAGGCCTCCGGCGGCGCTCACCGCAGCGGCAAGCCGTCCGCCTGAGGCGAATGCCATCGGTGCGCACACAATGGGAGCAGGTATGTTGAGGCGCTCCGTCAGGCGGGTGCGCAGCATTTCTTCCCCGAATACTCTGTTCTTTTACACCGCAGTTGAGCACGCACGCATTCGGGCGTCCAGGGGAAGCGGCCGTTCATCCGCTCTTGATGGGGCGGATGGTGCGCCGGCGCGAGCGGCGCATGCGGATGACGCGGAAGCTGTCCACCAGCACGGCGAAGAAGATGACCGCGCCGAGGACTATGGGTTGGAGGTAAAGGTTCACTGCGGCGAACACGAGCCCGGTTTTGACGAGCTGGATGAGCACCGCGCCCACTACCGCGCCGAAGGCCGTGCCCACGCCACCGAAGAGGCTCGCTCCGCCAAGCACCGCGGCGGCGATGACGTCGAACTCCCGCCCTTCACCGAACGCCACGTCGAGCCGGCCGATCTGCGCAATCAGGATGAAGCCGGCGAGCGCCGCGCAGACGGAGGAGATGAGATAGACGCGCGCTATCACCCAGCCGTTGCGGATGCCGGCCTTCTTCGCCGCATCCGGATCCGCGCCGACGGCGTAGATCTGCCTGCCGAAGGGTGTGCGCGACAAGGTGATGTGGGCCGCAAGCGCGATGATGACGAGGAAGATGACCGGGACCGGCACGCCGGCGATGCTTGCCAAGCCGAAGTCGAGGAGCGAGCGGTCAAAGTCGAACTGGCGGGACTGGGTGAGCACCGTGCCGAGCCCGCGGAAGAAAAACAGTGTCGACAGGGTGACAATAAATGGCGCGATATTGAAGCGCACGATGAAGAGGGCGTTGATGGCCCCCATGGCGAGCCCGGCGAGGATCGCGGTGAGGAGGCCGCCCACCACCCCAACGCCCAGATCGCGCATGGCAAAGCCTGCAAGGAGCGGCGCCAGGTACATCACCGAACCCACGGAAAGATCTATCCCGCGGGTCAGAAGGACGAAGGTGATCCCGATGGCCGCGATGCCCACGAAGGACGCTTGCTTGATGACGTTGGCAAGGTTTTCCGCAGACAAGAATTGCGGCGAGAGCGCTGCAAATACCCCAACGATCACCAGGAAGACGATGGGCGTTGCAAAGCGCAGCGCCTGGTCACTAAGCGAACCGGGCCCGGTCATGCTGCCTGCCTGAAGGCGGTGGCAAGGATCGCCTTGTCGTCAAAGGGCGGGGTGTCGAAGGTGCCGACAATTTCCCCCTGGCTCATGACGGCGATGCGGTCGCACACCCCCATCAGCTCTTCGATCTCCGAGGAGATGAAAAGGACCGCCGTCCCCTCCGCGGCAAGCTTATCGGCAAGGGCGTAGATTTCGTACTTGGCGCCCACGTCCACACCGCGCGTCGGCTCGTCGAGAACGAAGACCTTGGGCGCGCGCATCAGCCACTTCCCGATGACCACCTTTTGCTGATTCCCCCCGGAGAGCGATTTCGCCGGCTGGCGGGCGATGTTGCCGGCCTTGAGGCGAACGCGGTCGGCCATGTGCCGTGCCTCCTCGCTAAGCGTTCCAGCGTCGATGAGGGAAAAGGGCGGGGCGCCGAAGCGCTCGATGGAAACGAGCGAGACGTTGTCCTCGATGGGAGATTCCATCAGGAGGCCCTCAGCGCGCCGGTCCTCCGTCACGAAGGCGAGGCCCGCGTCGATGCGTGCTTTCGGGCCGCCGGAAAGGGGCGTGCCGGCAACCTCCATGCTGCCGCGCTCGGCACCGTCGATGCCAAACAGGATACGCGCGAACTCGGTGCGGCCGGAACCCATCAGGCCGAAGATGCCGAATATCTCGCCCTGCCGGATTTGGAAGGAGATGTTCTCCACCACGCCCGGCTGGCTGACGCCGCTCACCGATAGGCCGACTGTGGAGGTCGGCTTCGCGCTGCGGGGCGGGAAGAGGCCGGAAAGCTCGCGCCCGATCATGGCGGTGATCATGCGCGGCACGTCGAACTCGCCAGCCGGGCCGGCCGCCACCAACTCGCCATCGCGCAGCACCGCAACGCGGTCGCACAGCTTCGCCACATCGCCGAGCACGTGGCTGATGTAGATGACCGTGCGGCCTTGCGCGGTGAGCCTTGCAATAACGTCGAACAGCCGCGCCGTCTCACGCGGGGTGAGCGAAGTGGTTGGCTCGTCGAAAATGATGAGTTCCGCCTCCCGGTGGAGCGCCTTGGCGATCTCCACAAGCTGGCGCTCGCCCGGAGACAAATCGGCGATGAGCGCGTCAGGCGGCACATCAAGCTCAAGCGCTTTAAGAATCTCTTCTGTGCGCGTGCGGATGGCGCGCCGGTCGATGAGGCCCATGCGGGTCGGAAAACCGTCCACGAAGAGGTTTTCGGCAACAGAGAGATTGAAGAAGAGGTTCAGTTCCTGGTGGATGAAGGCGATCCCGGCCTCTGCCGCCTCAGCGGCGTTGCGCGGGGAGTAGGGTTTGCCGTGCCAGAGCATCTGCCCCGACGTCGGCTGCACGACGCCGCCCACCATGTTCATGAGCGTGGACTTGCCGGCCCCATTCTCGCCAATGAGGCCGAGCACGGCGCCTTCGGGCACATCGAACGATACGTCCTCGACAGCGTGAACGCCGAAGAACGTCTTGGAGATGCGATTGAACGAAAGAAGCGCCATCAGGCACGGGCCGCCATCAATTTCATGCGCCAGACGTCAAGCATTGCTGCGGCGAGGATCACCGAGCCCTTGATCATGTCCACCACGAAGGCGTTGAGGTTCATGAGGTTCAACGTGTTGGACAGGAGCACGAAGAAAAGAACCCCGAACACCGTCCAGATGATCTTGCCCTTGCCGCCGAAGAGGCTGGTGCCGCCGATCACCACGGCGCCGATCACGTCGAGAAGAAAGGCCCCTTCGCCGAGGGTGGGCCGGCCCGCCTCCAACCGGGCGGAGTAAAGCACCGAGGCAAGCGCCGCGCACACCGCTGAGATGACGAAGACGGCAACGATGACGCGCTTGACCGGAACGCCTGAGATTTCCGCAGCGCGCCGGTTGGCGCCGATCGCGTACACGTAGCGGCCGAACACCGTGCGCGACAGGAGGATATGCGCAAGGATTGCGATGGTGATGGCAATCACCGCCGGATAGGTGATGAAGGAATAGATTTCGCGCCGTCTGATCCGCGGCTCGTCCTGCTCACCAAAGTATACAGAAACGATATCCCCCTTTCCGAGCTGGATATACTCGTCAGGCAAGGGGCGAATATTCTCCGACTGGGTAAGCCAGATGGCGAAGGCGCCGAAGGCGATGAGGCCCACAAGCGTCACCATAAACGGCGGCATGTTGAAGTAGGCGACGGACACGCCGTTGATGAGACCGATGACTGCTCCGGTCGCCACCATCGCCAGGATGCCGAGCAAGAGGCCGTAGGGCACGCCGGCGAGGATGCCGCCCTCTTCCGTGAGCACGACCCCCCACAGCGGCGCGTCCGACAGCACAACGCCGGAGGCTGAGGTGGCAAGGAGCGCCCCGCCCACGACGCTGGTGAGGCCGATGACGGAGCCCTGGCTGAGGTCGATGCCCGCAATGGTGAGGACGAATGTCTGCCCCACCGCCACCACAAGGAGCGGCCACATGTTGGACAGGACGTTGGAGAGGTTGGCGGGGTTGGAGAGGGTGGGCAGAAACGGGATCAGCACCGCCACGTAGGCGAGGGAGAGGTACAGGACGAAGTAGTCCGACAGCAAAATGTCGGCCGCCTTGCGCTTTGCGCGGGATAGAAACGCTCCACGCGCGCTTGAGAGGGGCGCGCTGTCACGCACAGCGCCGGCGGCCGACTGCTCAC
>JBCDFB010000173.1:0-6723 GCA_039178655.1 Pseudomonadota bacterium
ATGCATCCGTCGTGCCACAGCCCGTCGGCATAGATTTTTGTGTCCTGGGCGCGGGCGTGGGAGGCATCCGCACCGCCGGACGCCATCTTGGAGCCGCTTTGCGAAGCCTCCGGCCCCTGCACGATGACCCGCAGCGACACCAACTCGTGGTCCGCATCCAGCGCGAAGGTGAAAAGCTTCTCGTGCTCGGCGTCGAATTTCTGGGTGACGGCGGAAAGGCCGCCACGGTCGAACTCCGCCGGCTCCATGGTGACCGGCAGGCTCATGCCCTGGCCGCGGTAACGCACGTCCATCTCGTAAAAGACGCTTTGGTCAGCCGCTGCGATGCCCTCGGCCGAGAGCGTTTGTGCCGCCCCATCGCGCAAGTCGGCCAACATGCGGCCCACTTCAGTATCGGCGGTGTCGCGCACACGGCGCACAAAGGTCTGGCTCGCCTCGTTGCGCAGCCGCGTGGTGGCATCGCCGTAGGCACACAACACGCCCGGACCCGGCGGCACGATGGCCGGCCAGGAGTTCACGAGCTTGGCAAGCGCATTTACATGAAGCGGCCCCGCACCGCCGAAACCGATCAGGGCAAAGTCGCGCGGGTCGTATCCCTGCTCAACGGAGACGAGGCGGAGCGCGCCCGTCATGTTCTCGTTGACGATGCGGATGATGCCCTCAGCCGCCGTCTCCAGCGAAACCCCCAGCGCATCGGCAATCTTCTGAACGGCTTTTTCAGCGAGTGGCCGGCTGATCTCCATGTCGCCAGCCAGCATCGCGTCTGAAGGCAGGTAT
Source organism: Pseudomonadota bacterium (assembly GCA_039178655.1). Classification (GTDB taxonomy): domain Bacteria; phylum Pseudomonadota; class Alphaproteobacteria; order Rhizobiales; family Amorphaceae; genus Acuticoccus. Next base: position 778 of record JBCDFB010000173.1, read on the forward strand.
CCGAGCACCACGTTGGCATCGGTCACCGTGGGCTCTTCGCCACCCTTTTTGTAGGCGGCCGGCCCGGGCTCCGCGCCGGCGGACTGCGGCCCCACCCGCAGCGCCTTGGTGAGTTCGGGCACGTAGGCAATCGATCCGCCGCCCGCGCCCACTGAGCGCACGTCAATGGAGGGCGCGCGGACCGTCACGTCCCCCACCCGCGTCTCGCGCCGTGTGCGGGCAACGCTTTGCTCAATCAGCGCCACATCGGTGGAGGTGCCGCCCATGTCGAACGTGAGGAGGTTGGAAAAACCGGCATTGCCTGCGATCCACAGCGCGCCTGCAACGCCCCCCGCCGGGCCGGACATGAGAAGGTTCACCGGGGTGTCCGTCGCCGCCTCAGCGGACGACAGCCCCCCATCCGAGCGCAGGATTTGCAGCGAGGTCGACCCCATGCGCGCCGCCAACTCGTTCTTTAGGTTGTTCACGTAGCGTGAGACCACCGGGCGCACGTAGGAGTTCACGACCGTCGTTTCGGTCCGCTCATACTCGAACATCTCCGGCATGATGGAGGCGGAGGTGGAGACCGGGATGTGGGGTGCCATCTGCCGCGCGATCTCGGCAATGCGCTGCTCGTGCCGATCATCGGCGTAGGCGTTGAAGAGCGCCACGGTGAGCGCCTCAATCCCCTTGTCGAACAACGCTTTGAGGTCCCGCCGCAGCGCCGCTTCGTCGAGCGGGACAAGCACTTCGCCCCGTGCATCAAGCCGCTCGTCCGCTTCGATGGTCAGTTCCAGAGGCGCAAGGGGAGGGCGCTTGTTCCAGATCACCCAGCCGCCAAGGCCGCCGGGCACGTGGCTCCGAGCAATCTGCAAGACGTCGCGGTAACCCTTCGTGGTGACGAGGCCGACCGTTGCCCCGCTGCCGGTCAGCACAGCGTTGGTGGCAACCGTGGTCCCGTGCATCACTTCGCCGATGTCGGCTGGGTCAATTTTTGCCGTACGGCAGATCTTCTCAACGCCTGCAAGTACGCCGATGGACTGATCCTTCGGCGTTGAGGGGACCTTTGCAGTGACGGTGCGGCCGGCGCCCTCATCGATGAGGACAAGGTCGGTGAAGGTTCCGCCCACATCCACCCCAAGGCGAAGACCCGTGCTGCGCCGTCTCGGCCGGAGAGGTTGTTGCGGGGCTGCCCGGGTGGTCCGCCCTTTCTCCAAAGCCTCCAGACGGGCCTCGAATTCGGCAAGCTGGGCTTCGTAGTCGCGGATGAGATTGTCAGTATCACTCATCGGGCGGTTCCTTCGCTGTTGCGAACGCCGAAAAGGCGACGCCAGAAGCCCACGCGGGCCAACTCTTCGCGCTGCGTGGCGGCTGACAAAGAACGCTCAGAAAGGGTCAGCAACTCGTCGAGCGCGGCGGTGCGGCGGCTGAGCTCGGCATCCTTTTGCGCAACCTGCGCCTCCAGGCGCGCAATGCCGTCCAGCGCTCTGTCGAGCAGAGCCTGAAGTGCGGCCGCATCCCGGTCCCGCTGCTCAGCAAAGGAAATGGCACGGTCCAGAAGCTCAAGGGCCACTGGGTCTTGACCGTTTCTGCCCATGTCGGCGCGGGCCGCTTCAAGGGCTGACATGGTCCGGTCGAGCAATGCGAAGGCGCGCTTGGTGGCTTGCGCGTCCGCTGTTGGTTGCGGGCGTTCATCAAGGGCCTTCAGCGCCCGCTCCAAAAGCTCAGACTGCCGCGCGAGAAGCTGGTCGGCGCGCCCGCTGGGGTGTGAGGGGTTCATGGAGCCACCTGCCGCGGAGGATGCCAGAGGCGGGCGGCGCTCCTCATCAGATGATCCCGCGCGCGCGGTAATCGGCCTGGGTGTCGGCCGATAAACCGAGAAGCTCTGAGAACACCTCGTCGTTGTGCTCGCCCATGTCGGGCCCTGCGTGGCGCACGGCACCCGGCGTGTCCGACAGGCGCGGCGCCACATTCTGCATCTTCAGCGATCCGAAAACCCCGTGCGGCACATCAACGATGGTCTCACGCGCCCGGAAGTGCTTGTCGGCGAGCATGTCTTCGGCGGTGTAGATGAGCCCGGCCGGCACACCCGCATCCTCCAAAATCGTCTCCAGCTCGGCGAGGGGGACCGTGCGCGTCCAGACCGCGATCATGTCGTCGAGCTCCGCCTGGACCTGACCTCGCGCAGTGTGGGTGGAAAAGCGGGGGTCCTCGGCAAGCTCCGGCTTGCCCATGGCCGCACAAAGCCGGCGGAACACATTGTCCTGGTTGGCCGCAATCAACATCAGCTTGCCGTCGGCCGTGGGGTAGACGTTGGAGGGCGCAATGTTTGGAAGCACCGCACCGGTCCGCTCTCTGACGTAGCTGGCTTGGTGGTACTCGGTGACGAGGCTTTCCATCATGTTGAGCACCGCCTCGTAGATGGCGCTGTCCACCACCTGGCCTTTTCCGGTGCGCTCGCGCGCATGGATCGCCATCATCGCACCCAGTGCTGCGTGGATGGCGGCAAGCTCATCGCCGATGGAGATGCCAACGCGCGAGGGAGGCGTTGACGGATCGCCCACGATGTAACGCAGCCCACCCATGGCTTCGCCAATGGCGCCAAAGCCGGCGCGCTTAGCGTAGGGACCGGTTTGACCGAAACCTGTCACGCGCACCATCACCAAACGGGGGTTGATGGCGGACAGCTCGTCGTAGGAGAGGTTCCACCGCTCCATTGTGCCGGGCCGGAAGTTCTCGATCAGAATATCGCTGGTTTTGACGAGGTCGCGGACGACATTCTGCCCTTCAGTCGTCCGCAAGTTGAGCGTGATCGACTTTTTGTTGCGCCCGACGACCGGCCACCAGAGAGACTGCCCATGGGGCTTTTCTCTGCCCCACTCACGCATCGGGTCACCACTGCCTGGCGGTTCGCATTTGATGACTTCTGCGCCGAAATCGGCAAGCAGTTGGCCGCAAAATGGCCCGGCCAAAAGCTGCCCCATCTCAATAACGCGAAGGTCTGTCAGAGGGCCCTGGCGTGGCGGCGCATCTTTGCTTTGCAACAATCGTATCCTTAATGAGCAGAACCTTTCCGCTCCCGATGCGAGAACGATATAGCCGCGGAAGGGTCCGGCAAGGGGAGGCGAAGAAGAATGGGTGACAGCGTCGAGATCGTGGAGGTGTCCTCTCGGGACGGAATCCAAAACGAACCCAAGGTGCTCTCCACCGCGCAGAAGCTGGAGTTGATCGACCGTGCTGTGGGTGCAGGAGTGCGGCGGATGGAGGCCACAAGCTTCGTTAATCCCAAGCGCGTGCCGCAAATGCACGACAGCGAAGCGATTGCGGAAAGCGTCGCCAAGCGGTCCGATCTGGCCGCCATAGGCCTGGTGCTGAACGCCAAGGGATATCACCGCGCCGTCTCAGCGGGGATGCGCGAAGTCAACTTCGTGGTCGTCGCCACCGACACGTTCAACCAAAGGAACCAGGGCGCCTCCACCGCCGACACCATCACGGCGATCAAAAACACCGTCGGCACGCCTGCCGAGCGACCGGTGCGCCTTGGGATCAGCATTGCGGCGGCGTTCGGCTGTCCGTTTGAAGGGGAAGTGCCGCTGACACGCGTGATGGAGGTGGTTGACGCGGTGATGGGCGTTGCCCCCGAAGAGATTGCCCTTGCCGACACCATCGGTGTCGCCACGCCGCGCGACGTGAGCGAACGCGTGAGCGCACTTCGCCGTGCCTATCCGAGCGTGCCGGCGCGCCTTCACTTGCACAATACGCGCGGCACGGGCATTGCCAACGCCTGGGCGGGGCTCGATGCGGGGGTGAGCGCGCTGGACTCCAGCTTCGGCGGGGTGGGCGGCTGCCCCTTCGCGCCCCGCGCCACAGGCAACATCGCCACGGAAGATCTGGTCTACATGTTGGACCGCGCGGGCATTAAAACGGGGATCGATCTGGACAAGGCGATCGAGACGGCCGCGTGGCTTGAGGAGCAACTCGGGATCCGCGCTCCCGGCCAGGTGATGCGCGCCGGCGGCTTCCCGATCGCTCAGGCCGCTTGACACTGAGGCGCCTCCAAAACAAGGGGGCGCCAACGCTTGAGGTGGTCTTGCCGTCAGAACCAGTCGAGCGCGTCGTCCAACCAGCTTGAAAAGTCCTTCAGGCCGTCGACCGTGCTGTCCCAAGCGTCCGACCCGGCGTTCTCGATCGCCTCAATCCAGTCTTCCGTGGTTTCACCTGTATACTCAAAGATGTACTCCACATCGTGCCAGATGTGCGGCGCATCTTCGACGGCGTCCTCGCCTTTGTCTTTCACGAAATCAAAGGCGTCGTCGATAAAATTGAAGATGTTCATGTGACGTCCCCAAAGCGCGGCTCCGATGGGACCTATGTGGTCGCAAGCACGCCGGGCGACTGTGACGCATATTACTCTTTGCTATGAACTTTCGAGTTGTTGATGGGAAGTGCCTTCGAAACCCGTCAGACAGGGATGTCGTGGGTGTCCGCGTAGCGGGCCAGAAGATGGCGCACCTCATCGCTGCCGAGCCCCGGCTCCAACCGCGGCAAAAGACGCGCGCGCACCCGCCCGATGTCGGCTGCGCGTATGGCGGTCTTCACCGGGCCGATGGCCGACGGCGGCATGGAAAGGTGCGTAAAGCCCAGTGCCACAAGGGCGAGAGCCTCCAGCGGCCGGCTTGCAATATCCCCGCACACCGTCACAGGCACATTCGCGCCGCTTGCCACGTCCGCGATGCGCTTCAGCATGCGCAGGAATGACTGGCTGAGCGTGTCGAAACGGCCCGCAACGCGCACGTTTGAGCGGTCGGCAGCCATGGCGAACTGGAAGAGATCATTGGTGCCCACCGAGATGAAATCGGTGACGGCGCAAAGCTCTTCCAGCTCAAACAGGATGGAAGGCGTCTCCACCATCGCCCCCACCGAGGTGGTTTCGGGGAGGGCATAGCCGTGCTCGCGCAAGAACCTGCGCTCCTTGTCCAGAAGCGCCCGGGCGGCGTTGTACTCGCTCACAGTGGTGACCATGGGGAACATGACGCGCAGGTGCCGTCCGGCGGACGCGCGCAAAAGTGAGCGCAGTTGCGTGCGCAGGAGGCCCGGCCGGTCAAGACCCAGACGGACCGCGCGCCAGCCCATTGCGGGGTTTTCCTCGTCCACCGCCGAAAGGTACGGCAGCAGCTTGTCGCCCCCCACATCCAGCGTCCGGAAGACGACAGGCTTGTCCTGCGCGGTCTCGTAAATTTGCTGGTAGAGCGCTTCCTGCTGGCGCATCCGCGGCAGAGTCGGTGCGATCATGAAGAGGATCTCGGTGCGGAAAAGGCCGATCCCCGCCGCGCCCGCCTCCGCAAGACTTGGAAGGTCCGCCAGCATTCCCGCATTCATGGAGAGCGCGATCTCCTGGCCATCGCGCGAGCGTGCGGGAAGATTGCGCAGCCGGCGGTACTGCGCCTGGCGCCTGGCCCGGAAGCGCACCTTCTCGGCAAAGACCGCTTCCACCTCCGCCGACGGGCGGATGTGAACGTCACCCCCTTCCGCGTCAACGATCACAGCTTCGCCGGACTCCACCAGCGAGGTGACGCCCAACGCTTGGCCGATCACCGGGATGCCCAGCGCGCGGGCGATCAGCACCACGTGGGAGGCGGGTGTTCCTTCCTCCATGATGAGCCCGCGGATGCGCGCGCGGTCATAGTCCAACAGCTCCGCTGGCCCCATGGACCGCGCCACAATCACCGCGTCGCCGGTGACCGTTGCCATGGCTGTTGAATGGCGGCCCTGCAACTCGCGCAACAGGCGGTTGGCAAGGTCGTCCAGATCATGAAGCCGCTCGCGCACCAGGCGGTCGGTGGAGCGGAGGAGGCGGGCGCGATTATCGGACTGGACGCGCTCAACCGCGGCCTCCGCCGTGAGGCCTGAGCGGACCACGTCGGCCATCTTGCGCGCCCAGCCGGTATCCTGCGCAATCATCAGGAA
>JBCDFB010000174.1:0-6692 GCA_039178655.1 Pseudomonadota bacterium
CCACAGGATCGAAAAGCTTTTGGTGGTTGATGAGGCGGGGCACTGCACTGGCCTCATCACCGTGAAGGACATGGAGAAGGCGAAGGCCTATCCGAACGCGGTGAAGGACGGTCAGGGGCGGCTGCGCGTTGCCGCGGCAACCACGGTGGACGATGCGGGGCTGGAGCGGGTGGAGGCTCTGGTGGATGCCGGGGCCGACCTCATTGTGGTGGACACGGCCCATGGCCACTCCGCCAAGGTGCTTGCCACTGTGAGCCGGGTGAAGCGCCTGTCCAACCAGGTGCAGGTGCTTGCCGGAAACGTTGCGACCGCCGACGGCACCCGTGCGCTGATTGACGCAGGGGCCGACGCGGTGAAGGTGGGGATCGGGCCCGGCTCCATCTGCACCACACGCGTTGTCGCCGGCGTCGGGATGCCGCAGCTGACGGCGGTGATGGAGGCCGCGTCCGCATCCGCCAGCGCCGACATTCCTGTGGTCGCAGACGGCGGCGTGAAGTTTTCCGGCGATCTTGCCAAGGCCCTGGCGGCGGGGGCCTCGTGCGCCATGGTGGGCTCGCTCTTGGCCGGGACGACCGAGGCGCCGGGCGAGGTCTATCTCCACCAGGGACGCAGCTATAAGGCCTATCGCGGCATGGGCTCCATCGGCGCCATGGCGCGTGGCTCCGCCGACCGCTACTTCCAGGCTGAAGTGCGTGACAGTCTGAAGCTTGTGCCGGAGGGGATTGAGGGGCAGGTGCCGTATAAAGGTCCGGTGGCGAACGTGCTGCACCAGCTTGTGGGCGGGCTGCGTTCGGCCATGGGATACGTCGGGGCGCACACCCTGGAAGAGCTGCGGGCGAAGGCGCGGTTCGTGCGCATCACCAACGCAGGGCTTGCCGAAAGCCACGTGCACAACGTGGCCATCGTGCGCGAAAGCCCGAACTATCCATCCGGCCGCTAGCACTGGAAAAAGGCCGTAAAGTGGGGATTGCTGCCATGAATACCTTTCACCGTGCCGCCTTCGTGTCAGGCGTTGTGAGCGTTTTGTTCGTGGCGCTGACGGCGGTGATTGCGGTGCCGCTGGTGTCCCGCGGTGTACCCTTTGAGGCGATGGTACCCATGGTGATGGGATCGACGGTGAAGGGCCTCCTGGCGGCCATGGGGGCTGCTGTCTTCCTTATTGCGGCGCGGATGGAGACGCGCCGGCAGGCGATGGCCGTGGCGGCGCAGCCTGCGCCGGCCGGTGCGCAAGCCGTCAACGACAATGTGGAGCCGCCGCTGGCGGCCTGAGGCGGGGTGCGTGCGGCAGGTCGCATCAGCGCGGCCATCGAGGTTCTGGAAGATATCGACGCGAGGCGCCGGCCCGTGGCCGACGCCCTGAAGGATTGGGGTCTCTCCCACCGTTTCGCCGGGTCTGGAGACCGGGCGGCCATCGCGAACCTCACCTATGATGCCCTGCGCTGGCGCCTGTCCTCGGCCCGGCGCGCCGATGCGGACACGGCAAGGGCCATCGTCATGGCAACGCTGCGCTTCCGCTGGGGCATGTCCGTTGACGACCTGTCTGCGCTTTTTGCGGAGGAACATGGCCACGGTGCGATGGACGAGGCAGAAAAAAGCGCGCTCGGCGCTGACCGTTTGGATGGTGCGCCGCCCCATGTGGCTGCCGATTTGCCGGAGTGGCTCGCAGCGCCGTTTGAGGAAAACTTCGATGATGAGTGGATGGGCGAGGCGGCTGCGCTGGCCGCCCGTGCGCCGCTGGACCTGCGCGTCAACACGCTGAAGACTGAGCGGAACAAGGTGCTCAAGCAGCTAGCCCGCTTCGGCGCGCGGGAAGCGCCCATCAGCCCGGTCGGCATTCGCTTGCCGGCGCGCGCGGGGTGGGAGAGGGCGCCCAACGTCACGCGGGAGGACGTCTACCAGCGCGGCCATGTGGAGGTGCAGGACGCGGCGAGCCAGGCGGCCGCGCTCCTGGTGTTCCCCCGCCCGGGCGAGCAGGTGCTTGACCTTTGCGCAGGCGCGGGCGGCAAGACGCTGGCCCTTGCCGCGCACATGGAAAACCGCGGGCAAATCCACGCCACGGATACCGACAAAAGCCAGCTTGCCCCCATCTACGAGCGGCTGAAGCGGGCAGGGGCACGCAACGTTCAGGTCCATGCGCCCGGCGAGGGCTTGGCCGCGCTGGAGAACAAGATGGACCGGGTGCTGGTGGATGCGCCCTGCTCCGGCAGCGGCACGTGGCGGCGCCGGCCGGACACGAAGTGGCGGCTGACCCCGCAGGCGCTGGAGCGGCGCTGTGCCGAGCAGGCGGCTTGCCTGGATGCTGCGCGCCGATACGTGCGGCCCGGCGGCTACATTGTTTATGTGACCTGCTCCGTCCTTCCGGCCGAAAACGAAGCGCAGGTGGATGCTTTCTTGGACCGGGCGCCCGACTTTCAGCCCGTGTCGGCAGGGGAAGCCTGGGAAGAACTCTTCGGCGTCGGCGGCAACAAGCCCTGGAGCGCCGACGGCATGAGCCTCACCATGACGCCTGCCTCCACCGATACGGATGGTTTCTTCGTGGCCGTGCTGGAACGCGACAGGCTGTAAAGGGGGCGGGAGAAGAGCATGGCGCACGACACGATCCTGATTGTGGACTTCGGCAGCCAGGTGACGCAGCTCATCGCCCGCCGGGTGCGGGAGGCGGGCGTCTTCAGCGTCATCGTGCCTTACTTTGACGCTGCAACGGCGTTCGATGCCCACAAGCCGAGTGGGGTGATCCTGTCCGGCGGCCCCGGTTCCACCCACCTTGAGGGGAGCCCCAAGGTGCCCCAGTCCATTGTCGAGGCGGGCGTTCCCATCCTGGGGATTTGCTACGGCCAGATGACCATGACGACGGAAATGGGCGGGCGCGCCGAACCTGCCGACCACCGCGAGTTCGGCCGCGCGGAGGTTGAGGTGATCGCCGACAGCCCGCTCCTCACCGGCGTTTGGGGAAAGGGCGAGAAGCACCCCGTCTGGATGAGCCACGGCGACCGCGTGGTGGAGCCTGCGCCGGGCTTTGAGGTGATTGCCCGCTCGCCCGGCGCGCCGTTTGCGCTGATCGCCAACGAAGCGCGCAGGGCCTATGGGCTGATGTTCCACCCGGAGGTGGTGCACACACCGGATGGCGGGCGCATCATCGAAGCGTTCGTGCGGCGGATCGCCGGGGCGACGGGCGATTGGACCATGGCGGCGTTCCGTGACGAGACCGTCGCCCGTATGCGCGCCGATGTGGGGGACGGGCGCGTGATCTGCGGGCTCTCCGGCGGAGTGGACTCCACGGTCACCGCCGTCCTCCTCGCCGAGGCCATTGGTGACCGGCTCACCTGCATTTTCGTCGACCACGGGCTGTTGCGGCAGAACGAGGCGGCGGATGTGGAAGCCATGTTTGCCGGCCGCAATGACGTGATCTTCAACAAGGTGGACGCGCAGGACCGCTTTCTGGCCGCGCTTGAGGGCGTTTCGGACCCAGAAGAGAAGCGCAAGACCATCGGCCGGCTCTTCGTGGAAGTGTTTGAGGCGGAGGCCCGCGCGGTGGGTGGAGACTTTCTTGCCCAGGGGACGCTTTATCCCGACGTGATTGAAAGCGTGTCGCCCACCGGCGGGCCCTCAGTCACCATCAAGTCGCACCACAATGTGGGTGGGTTGCCGGAGCGCATGGGCCTGAAATTGGTGGAGCCGCTGCGTCTGTTGTTCAAGGATGAGGTGCGCGCGCTTGGCCGCGAACTGGGGCTGCCGGAGACGTTTGTGGGGCGGCATCCGTTCCCAGGTCCTGGCCTTGCCATCCGCTGCCCCGGCGCGGTGGAGAAGACATCGCTCGACATTTTGCGCAAGGCTGACGCCATCTTCATCGAAGAGATCCGCGCCGCGGGCCTTTATGACGCCATCTGGCAAGCCTTTGCCGTGCTTTTGCCGGTGCGCACGGTTGGGGTGATGGGCGACGCACGCACCTATGAGAACGTGGTCGCTCTGCGCGCCGTGACATCCACTGACGGGATGACGGCGGACACATACGCCTTTGACCACGGCTTCCTGTCGCAGGTGGCGCGGCGGATCGTGAATGAGGTGCGCGGCGTCAATCGCGTGGTTTACGACATTACGTCAAAGCCGCCGGGCACCATCGAGTGGGAGTGAGCGGCGTGGCGCAAATGCACTTGCTGTCGGCGTCCTGGCTTACCGGCCAAAGTGTGACGCGCGTCGCTCTTGAAACTCTTGCGAATCATGGCAACCTCCTTGTCGTGTTCAACGCAGCGAAAGGAGGTGATCCAATGTCGAGTGGGATTTCAGTGCGGGCGGCGACGTCTGGATCGGATCGGTGGACTCTGGGGCAGCCTCTGGCGCTTCGCTGAACGATCGGGCTTATCGCCGGACTTTCCCGTCCGCGCGAGTTCTACGGAAGGGCCGCCATCGCGCGGCCCTTTTCCTTTGGGCCAAGCTCTTTCCTTTGGTCGCAGCCCTTCCGTTTAGCCGCGGCCCTTTCCCTGTGCGCGCGGCCTAAAGGTCGAGCGTTGCCACCACCGGCACATGGTCGGACGGTTTCGGCCAGCCGCGGGTGTGTTTGTCGACGCTGACGGTCTCCAGCACGTCTGCCGCGGCCGGCGAGAGCATCAGATGGTCAATGCGGATGCCGTTGTTCTTCTGCCAGGCACCGGCCTGATAGTCCCAAAAGGTGTAGATGCCGTCCGCCCTGTCCACCATGCGCTGGGCATCGCGGTAGCCGAGGGATTGCAGCGCCCTGTGCCTGCCGCGGGACTCCGGCTGGTAGAGCGCATCGTCAACCCAGCGGTCAGGATGGCGCGCATCTGCCGGCTGGGGGATGACGTTGTAGTCCCCCGCCAACACGACCGGCTCGTCCGTTTCAAGCAGCTCGTTCGCGTGATCGAGCAGCCTGTCCATCCAGGAGATCTTGTAGGGGAATTTTTCGGTGTCGACCGGGTTGCCGTTCGGCAGGTAAAGGCTCGCCACCCTCAGCGCGCCGTTCTCGGTCGAAACGGTCGCCTCGATCCAGCGGGCCTGCTCGTCTCCCTCGTCGCCCGGCAAGCCTGTGCTCACATCCTCCAGCGGCCGCTTGGAGAGGAGCGCGACGCCGTTAAAACCCTTCTGGCCGTGGGTGGCGACGTTGTAGCCGAGCCGTTCGATCTCCCCGGCCGGAAAGGCTTCATCCTGGGATTTGATTTCCTGCAGGCACGCGACGTCCGGTGAGCGCTCCTCCAGCCAGCGGGTCAGACCCTCGATCCGGGCTTTGACGCCGTTGATGTTCCACGTGGCGACCGTAATGCCCACAACCGCTTACAGGAGCGAGAAGGATGTGCCGCAGCCGCAGGACGATTGGGCGTTGGGGTTGGTGATCTGAAAGGACTGGCCCATGAGATCGTCCACAAAGTCCAGCTGTGCGCCCTCCAGGAAGGGTAGGGAGACGGGGTCGACAACCACGGTCGCCGTCTCGCCGGTGAGCACAAGGTCCTCGTCCGCCGGGCCGTCCACCAGGTCGTATTTGTATTGAAAGCCCGAACAGCCGCCGCCCTCGACCGACACGCGGAGCGCCTTCGCATCCTCGTTGGCGAGAATGACGGCAACGCGCGAGAAGGCGCGGTCAGTGACGATGAACGCGGTGTGCGTCATGACTGTGCTCCCTGGAGACCGACAGCGCTTTGATATAGGTGCTGAGGCAAAGGTTCCAGACGTCAGGCCCGCGCTCTAACGCTTTGTTTCATGGTGCGCGGCAATATGCTGGCCGCAGGCGGCAGGTCAGTCGCCGACGAAAAAGGTGTTTTGCGCCGTGCAGACCGTGCGACCTGCCCCGCGGGTTCTGGCCCCCTATGCGACGCTTCCGGGCAACAGCCGGGGCAGGCGAATTAAAGAGCCGCCCTCCGCCACGCGCACCCCATTCCAGCGGGATCGGGACCGGATCGTCCATTCCTCCGCCTTTCGCCGCCTCACCCATAAGACGCAGGTGTTCATCACCACTGACGGGGACCACTTTCGCTCCCGTCTGACCCATAGCCTTGAGGTGGCGCAGATTGCGCGCTCCATCGCGCGGGTGCTCTCGCTGGACGAGGACTTGGCGGAAGCCCTGGCGCTGGCGCACGACTTTGGCCACACCCCGTTCGGCCACGAGGGGGAGAACGTGCTCGCCGCGCTGATGGCCGATTACGGGGGGTTTGACCACAACGTTCAGGCCTACCGCATCGTGACCCGCCTGGAGCGCCGCTATGCCCATTTTGACGGGCTCAATCTCACGTACGAGGTGCTTGAAGGGCTGGTGAAGCACAACGGCCCGCCCGGCATTGATGCTGCCAGCCCGTTTTACGGGGCGGCCGAGCTTTCCGACCTTGACCTTTGCGGCCAGGCGAGCCTGGAGGCCCAGATCGCCGCCATCTCCGACGATATTGCCTATGATGCGCACGACATCGACGACGGCCTCCGCTCCGGCATTTTGACGCTGGAGGCGCTGGGGGATGTTGCCCTTGTGCGCAGCGTTGCGGAGGAGGTTGCGCGCGAGGCACCCGCGCTGGCACCGGTGCGGCAAACCCACGAGATCGTCCGGCGGCTGCTGACCCGCATGATTGAGGACGTGATTGCCGAAACGGTCCGCAGGATTGCGCGGGCGGGGGTCGCCGCCGCGGCGGACGTGGCTGCGCAGGAAGGGCCGCTGGTCGCTTTTTCCGAAGGGATGGCGGCGCAGGAAAAGGACC
>JBCDFB010000175.1:0-6623 GCA_039178655.1 Pseudomonadota bacterium
GCCACCGCGCGGAACTCGGCCATCACCACAATGCGGTCCGCCAGCGCAATCATCTCGGGCATGTCGGAGGAGATCAGCACCACAGCCGTCCCCGCCGCCGCCAACTCCTGGATGAGTTCGTGCAGATAGGCTTTGGTGTCGATGTCGATCCCCACCGTCGGCTCATCGATGATGAGTACGGCAACGTTCGCCGCCAGCCATTTTGCGACCGACACCTTCTGCTGGTTACCGCCCGACAGCAGCGCAACCGGCTGGCTGAGCGTCGGCGTTTTGACCCTCAGCCGCTCGATGAAGGGGATGATGGCATCCCGCTCCATCCCCGCATTCATAAGGCCCAAGGCCCGGGCGATCCGCCGCCACACGGTGACGGCCACGTTGCGCCGCACCGAATGCATGAGGATCAGCCCCTCTTGCTTGCGGTCCTCCGACACGTAACCGATCCGGTGTTTGGAAAGGGCCTCGGCAACGCTCGCGATGGTCACCTCCCGGCCGCCAACACGCACAGTCCCGCCGGTCACCCGCGCGGCGCCGATAATCGCTTTGGCAAGCTCCGTCCGCCCCGCCCCCACAAGGCCATAAAGCCCCAGAATCTCGCCGGAGCGCACGGACAGCGACACGCCCCGGTGCCCGTAGGATGTGGAAACGTTGTCGAGCGCCAGCGCCTCATCCCCCAGCGCCGGGCCTGATGCGCGCGCGACGGCGCGCTCGTCCCGCCCGATCATGAAGCGCACCACATCGGCCCGGTCCAACCCCTCAAGTGGGCGCGAAGGACAGGCGTTCCTGCCGTCGCGCAGCACCGTCACCGCGTCGCAAAGGGCAAACACCTCGTCGAGCTTGTGGGACACGAAAAGGATCGACACCCCGCGCGCCGCAAGGTCCCGCAGCAGCGCGAACAAAGTGTCCGTCTCATGGGGTGTGATGGAGGCGGTCGGCTCATCAAGCACCAGGAGCCGCGCATCCAGCGACAGGGCCTTCGCGATCTCAACGAGCTGCATGTGCGCCACCGAAAGCCGCCGCACAGGCGTATCGGGGTCAATGTCGAGACCCAGCGGCGCCATCACCTCCAGCGCCCGCGCCCGCACCTTGCCATAGTCCACCAGTCCGCCCGCCGCCGGCAGGTTCTCCAGCATGATGTTCTCTGCCACCGAAAAGCGCGGGATGAGGTTGCGCTCCTGGTGGACGGCCGCAATTCCGCGGTGGATCGCCTCCCGCGGGCTGCCGAACGTGCAAGGCGCACCATCCAAAAGAACCGTCCCCGCATCGGGCCGATGCACCCCGGTGATGATCTTGATGAGGGTGGACTTGCCCGCCCCGTTCTCCCCCAAAAGCGCGTGGATAGACCCCTCGCCCACCGTAAGCGCCACATCGCTCAGCGCCTTCACCCCGGGAAAGGATTTGGTCGCCCCGGTCACCACGAGCTTTTCAGCCATCACGCGTCCCTGAACCGCGCCAGGGCCACGGCCGCCAGAATGAGCGCACCGAGGAGCAGCTGCACCCAAAACGGATCAACGTTCAGAAGCACCAGCGCGTTGTTGATGAGCGTCACAATGGCAACGCCCAGCACCGTCCCCACCACCGAAACGTGCCCGCCGGTGAGGATTGCCCCGCCGATCACGGGCGCTGCGAAGGAGATGATCAGCCAATCATCGCCAATGGTGGGCTGGCCAAGCTGCAGCCGCGCCACTGCCAGCATGCCCGCCACCGCAGCCAGCGTCCCGGAGATTACGTGCGCGGCAATGATGACGCGCCCCACATCAATGCCGGAGAGCTCGGCCGCATGCCGGTTGCCCCCCACCGCAAGGAGCTGCCGGCCCAGCACCGCCCGGCGCATGAAGATGAACATGGCAATCAAAAACCCGCCCGCCACGATGAGAAGGAGCGGAAAGAACCCCACCCGCGCGGTCCCGAAATCCTTTACGGCCTGGGGGATGTCGTAGAACGGCTGTGCCTCGGTGATCCCGATGGTCATGCCCTTGAAGATGGACAGCGTCGCAAGCGTCACCACGAACGCATTAAGGCCCGACCAGTGGGTGATCGCCCCATTCAGCGCCCCGGCCACGAGCCCCACCAGCAGCCCGGCAAGCACCGCGAGCGGAATGGGCAGCCCCCAAACCTCCATGGTCCCAGCGAAGGTGACGGCTGCGAGCCCTCCGATTGCGCCCACAGAAAGGTTGAGTTGCCCGATGGCCAAAATCACCATCTGCGACAGCGCAACCAGCACGGCGAGCGAGAACGCCGTCAGCATCACGTACACATTGAACGACGACAGGAACGTCGGCTGGGTGATCGACAGGGCGATGGCGCCCGCACAAAACGCCACCAGCAGGCCGAACCAGTCCGTGCGCAAAAGCGCGGAAACACTCATCGCACGCGCCGCTTTTCGATGAGGTGCGCGCGAAACCGATCAAGCCCCACCGCCGCCAGCAGGATAATGCCCAGGAAAGCCTGCACCCAGAACTCCCCCACGCGCATCTGGAGCAGCCCGTTGGAGAGCACCGTCACCAGCGCGGCGCCCAAAAACGTGCCGGTCACGGAAACCACGCCCCCGGTGAGGAGCGTGCCGCCCAGCACCGGCGCCAGAAAGGCGGGGAGCAGCCAGTCAATCCCCAACTGCCCGGCCATGGAAGGGAGCGCTGCCCCGTTCCGCGCGGTGAGCATCAGGCCGGCGAAGGCGGCAAGGGCGCCCGACAGCGCGTGGCACACCATGATGGTGCGCTCCACAGGCACGCCGGAAAGCCGCGCCGCTTCGGTATTGGCGCCGGCGGCAAGGATCTGCCGGCCCATCAGCGTGTGGTGGAAGAACACCCACAACATCACGCCGATGGCGAGGGCCACGTAAATCATGCCCGACACGAAGGTGAACGTTCGGATCTTGGCGAGTGAGACGAACTCCCCGGGGAGCGCGTTGAACGCCTGCGCCTTGGTGAGGACGATCATCGCGCCGAAAAAGAGGCTCATGGTGGCAAGGGTCACCACGAAGGAGTGAACGCGCATCACCACCGTAAGCACGCCGTTCAGAAGGCCGAGAGCCGCCCCGGCGGCGAGCGCGGCAGCCGCCGCAACCACGATGGGCACGCCGAGCACCTGTATGGCGTACCCGCCCACCATCACCGCGCAAACGCCAATGGCGCCCACGGCAAGGTTCAGCCCGCCGGTGACGAGCACAACCATCATGGAAAAGCCGATCACCGCATCAATGGCGAGGACGCGGGTCAGCGCATAAAGGTTGAAGTTGGAGGAGAAGCCCGGCGTCAAATGCCAGAAAAGTGCAGCCGCCCCCACCGTAATGAGGAGCAGCCCCACCTCGTTGGATGCAAGCGCGAGCCTGAAACCCGCGCCCCCTCGCCCCTCAGGCGCTGTGGTGACGGCCATGGCCGCTCAGCCGAAGCTGAACGCGCTCAGTTCGGGCAGTCCATGAAGGTGTCTTTGAAGTCCTTCATGATCTCATCGGTTACGCGGACCATGGCGTCCTGGTAGGTGTCCACCTCGCCCACGCCAACGAAGGCGGTGCCTGAATCGATGAAGCGGTCCGTCTGCGCAGTCGTCTGCCAGGGCGCATCGTCCTTCAGCGTGCAGCCGTCACGCACCAGGTCCATGGCGTAAACGCCGATGTAGCCCTGCCCGTAAGGGTTCTGCAGCATGGTGCCGTGGACAAAGCCATCGCGGATGGCGTCCAGCACAACCTGGTCATGGTCGATGCCCACCATCTTGATGCGCTTGTCGCCAAGGCTGCGCAGTGAGGTGGCGGCAACCACCGCAGGAACCCACGCCGTGGTGACAATCCCGTCAACGTTCTCTCCCTGCGCGGCAAGGAAGGCGTTGATCTTCTCGTCCGCCGGCTCGGGCGCATCGATGTCGGCAATCACCTGGATCACCTCAACGCCCTCATGCTCGCCGGCCGCCTTCTCCACCGCCTCGATGCGAAGCTGGGTGTTGGGGTCCACCAGAAAGCCGGTGAAGTGGGCGATCTGCCCCTCCCCGCCCAGCGCCTCGATCAGTTCCTTGGTGCCGAGATAGGCGGAGTTGTAAACATCGGTGCCAAGACAAAAGAGCGCCGGAGTGGGCGCCATGGTGCAGCCCGCCAGCGCTGCGGACGGAATGTCGAAGTCCGACAATTCACCCAGCGTCGCATTGGTGCCGGACGCATCGCCGGGGAACACCAGGAACGCATTAAAGCCCTGGCCCACCAGGCTCTCAATCAGCTCGTTCTGCTGACTAAGCTCCCACGCGGGCGGCACCTGATACTCCGCGTCCACCTCAAAATCCTTTGCCGCGGCTGCGGCGGCGTCCGCCCAGGCGGCGAAGTAGGGGTGCGGTCCACCCGGCACCAGCGCAGCGCGCGTATCGGCAAGCGCAGGCGCGGCCGCCAGCGAGAGCGCGGAAGCCGCCATGACGGCAAGACCCATCGTCCGGCAAAATGCCATGATCTTATTCCTCCCTTTTAGGGCTGTTGAGGATCACCGGCTGACCGGCCATCCCGCTTGACTGTTCATTTTTAAATGCCCTATTCGCAAGTAAACGCATGCGGACAACTGACAGTCAAGCGCCGCGCAACGCGGGAGCTGCCCCATCCCATGGCCGACGCGCTGAGCCGCTACAGGGCCCCCGCCTTGGACAAGGGCCTGGACATTCTGGAACTCCTCGCCGAGCACGAAGAGGGGCTGTCCCAGTCTGAAATTGCCAAGGCGCTGCAACGCTCGCCCAGCGAAATCTACCGGATGATCGACACCCTCGTCCGGCGCGGCTATGCCCGGCGCACGGCGGGCGAAGAGCGGCTGATCCTGGGCGTTAAACTCTTTGCCCTTGCCACCCGCCATCCGCCCATGCGCCGCCTCCTGCAGGCGGCCAGCGAAGTCACCACCGACGTTGCCGCGCGCACCCTCCAGTCCTGCCACGTGTCGCTTTATCGCGACGGCAACCTCTTCGTTGCCGTCCAGGCCGACAGCCCGGGCCGGCTGGGCCTCTCTGTGCGCCTTGGCGCGGGAGTGGATCTTCTCACCACCGGATCGGGCCTTGCCATGCTCGCCTTCCAGAGCGAGGAACGGCGCGCGCGAATGCTTGCTGCGCACCAACTGGTTACTTCGGCGGCAAAGACCACCGACACGCTTTTCCACACACTCCAGTCGGTGCGAGCGGCCGGCCACGTGGCCCGCCTCAGCCAACAAACCGCAGGCGTCAGCGATCTCGCCTTCCCGATTCTGGGCCGCACAGGGGATGCGGTGGCGGTCATCTCCATCCCCTTCATCACGCGGCTCGACCCGCCCCAGGCGCCTGATCTTCCCGCGTGCTGTGCGGTCCTGAATGATGCGGCAGCGTCCCTTTCCAGCGCCGTCCCCCCCTTCGCGGCGGCGGAAATCGACCTTCAGGCCGACGCGGCCTGACCTGCCGGCGCCGCCCGGGCGCAAAACAAATTAGCCATGCGCAAGATCAATGATTGCGTATTTCATCCAAGCAAAACTAAAAAGATGTCCCGAGCTTCGGCTGCGCGAGTCGCAGCTTGAGCAAAGGCGCTAAAAAATCAGCAAAAGCGGACGCTTCCAGCGGCCAGAAGACTAGGGAGAATATTGTCCTTTATGGTAGATAATCCATCGCAAACAAGTGCCGAAGCGGCTGAGGAAGGGCGGGCCTACTGGGCCGCCAACATTCGCCTCATCATAGGATGCCTCATCGTCTGGGCGCTGTGCAGCTTCGGCTTTGCCATCCTCCTGCGCCCGCTCCTCGTCGGCATCCAGTACGGCGGCACCGACCTTGGCTTCTGGTTCGCCCAGCAGGGTTCGATCCTGGTGTTCCTCGTTCTCATCTTCTTTTACGCGTTCCGCATGAACGCGCTCGACCGCAAGTATAACGTCGAGGAATAGGCAGACCGATGGATCAATATACACTCAACCTCATCGTCGTCGGCGCCAGCTTCGCCCTTTATATCGGCATCGCCATCTGGGCCCGCGCGGGAACGACGTCGGAGTTCTATGCTGCCGGCCGCGGCGTGAACCCCGTGGTCAACGGCATGGCCACCGCGGCAGACTGGATGTCGGCCGCCTCCTTCATCTCCATGGCCGGCCTCATCGCCTTCGTGGGCTACGGCAACTCCACCTTCCTCATGGGGTGGACGGGCGGCTACGTGCTGATGGCACTCCTCCTCGCGCCGTATCTGCGCAAGTTCGGCAAGTTCACCGTCCCGCAGTTCATCGGGGACCGCTTCTACAGCCAGACGGCGCGTGTGGTCGGGGTCGTCTGCCTCCTCGTCATCTCCATCACCTACGTGATCGGTCAGATGACAGGCGCCGGCGTCGCCTTCTCGCGCTTCCTGGAGGTGGAAAGCTCAACGGGCCTCTTCATCGCTTCAGCGGTGGTGTTCGCCTACGCCGTGCTCGGCGGGATGAAAGGGATCACCTACACCCAGGTGGCCCAGTACTGCGTGCTCATCACCGCCTACACCATCCCGGCGGTGTTCATCTCGCTCCAGCTCACCGGCAACCCGGTCCCGGGTCTGGGCCTCTTCTCCAACCTCACAGCCACCGGCGAGCCGCTTCTCGTCACGCTCAACCAGGTGCTGACGGACCTTGGCTTCAACCAGTACACCGCCGGCACGTCGCCCGTTAACATGGCGCTCTTCACGCTCTCGC
>JBCDFB010000176.1:0-6616 GCA_039178655.1 Pseudomonadota bacterium
CGGCAAGTCCACCTTGCTGCGCCTGATCGCGGGGCTGGAGGACATCTCCTCCGGCGCGATCCGCATCGACGACGCGGACGCCTCTGACACGCCGCCGGCCAAGCGGGGGTTGGCGATGGTCTTCCAATCCTACGCGCTCTACCCGCACATGTCGGTGCGCAAGAACATCGCCTTTCCCATGCGCATGGCCGGCATCCCGGCGGACGAGCAAAAGCGCCGTATTGAGGCGGCCGCCAAGTCACTCAACCTCACCGAATACTTGGACCGCCGGCCGGGCCAACTCTCCGGCGGCCAGCGCCAGCGTGTCGCCATCGGCCGCGCCATCGTGCGCGAGCCTGCGGCCTTCTTGTTCGATGAGCCGCTGTCCAACCTCGACGCTGCGCTGCGCGTGGGGATGCGACTTGAAATCAGCGAGCTGCATGAGCGGCTGAAGACCACAATGATCTACGTCACCCACGACCAGGTGGAGGCCATGACGATGGCTGACAAAATCGTGGTGCTGCGGGCCGGTCACATCGAGCAGGTGGGCAGCCCGCTGGAGCTTTACCGCAACCCGCGCAACACATTCGTGGCGGGCTTTATCGGCAGCCCCAAAATGAACCTCTTGGGCGGCGAAGAAGCGCAGCGCCATAACGCTGAAACCATCGGCGTGCGTCCTGAACACATCGACGTTGCGAGTGACGGCCCGTGGCGCGGCACCGTCGGCATTGCTGAGCATCTGGGATCCGACACGTTCCTGCACGTTCATGACACCGGCCTTGCCGAAACGCTCACCATCCGTGCGCCCGGAGAAGTGGACCTTAAGCACGGTGATACGGTCAGCCTCGCCCCGCGGGCGGATCAGGTGCATCGGTTCGACGGCGCCGGCGCCCGCTTGGCCTAGGCCGTGGCCTGATGCGCCTCTCCGGAAAGACTGCGCTCATCACCGGTGCCGCCCGCGGCATTGGTTACGCCTTCGCCCGCGCCTACACGGCAGAGGGCGCGCGGGTGGCCATTGCCGACATTGACGTTGACCGTGCGCGCTTGTCGGCCGGCCAACTCTCCGGCGCGATCGCCATCCCGATGGACGTCACCGACCAAGCGTCCATTGCAGCGGGCGTCGCCGCAGCCGCAGCCGAGTTCGGCCGCATCGACATCCTCATCAACAACGCCGCGGTTTTCACTGCCGACCCCATCGTCGACATCTCTCGCGCGGACTACGACCGCGCGTTTGCCATCAACGTCTCCGGCACGCTCTTCACCATGCAGGCTGTGGCGCGCCACATGATCGAGCGCGGTGGCGGCGGGACAATCATCAACATGGCATCCCAGGCAGGCCGCCGGGGCGAGCCGCTGGTGGCGGTTTATTGCGCCACCAAAGCTGCCGTCATAAGCCTTACCCAGTCTGCAGGCCTCAACCTCATCGCCCACGAGATCAACGTGAACGCCATCTCTCCCGGCGTGGTGGACGGCGAGCATTGGGACGGCGTGGACCACGAATTTGCCCGGCTGGAGGGCAAAGCGCCCGGCCAGAAGAAGGCCGAGGTGGGCGCCGCCGTCCCCTTCGGCCGGATGGGCGTTGCGGAGGATTTGACTGGGCTTGCCATCTTCCTTGCCACCGACGAGGCGCGTTACATCGTTGCCCAAACCTACAACGTGGATGGCGGACAATGGATGAGCTGACCCAGCCACTGGTGAAGCTCGAACGGGATCGCCTCAACGATCTCCCGCAAGAGGTGGCGCGGCCGAGTTACCAAAAAGACGATCTTTCGCCGGGCATCGTCCATATCGGCGTCGGCAACTTTCACCGCGCCCACCAGGGATTTTATCTGCACCGCCTGATGCAGGAGGGCCTTGCGCACGACTTTGCCATTGTGGGTGCCGGCGTGCGTAGTGCCGACAAGGCAATGCGCGAGAAACTCCTCAGCCAAGATTGTCTATCGACCCTCATAGAACTTGACCCGAAAGGCACGTCGGCCGAGGTCACCGGCCCGATGATGGACTTTGTGCCGGTGGAGGAGGGGAACGCCGCGCTCATTTCACAGATGGCGCAGCGGGAGATCCGGATCGTCTCGCTGACTGTGACAGAGGGCGGCTACTTCACCGGCGCAGACGGCGCCTTCGACGGCGATCATCCGGATATCCTTCACGATGCCGCCCATCCTGGTGCGCCGCGGACCGCCTTTGGCGCCATCCTCGCCGCGCTCACCCGTCGGCATTCGGCAGGGCTTGGGCCTTTCACGGTCCAAAGCTGCGATAACCTGAGGGGCAATGGCGCCATCACCCGCGCTGCAGTGCTGGGTCTTGCCGAGTTGCAAGATGCCGCACTCGCCCGCTGGATTGCCGAGCACGTCACATTCCCCAACGCCGTGGTGGACTGCATCGTCCCGGCCACCGGTCCGGCAGAGATCGCGGCGGCCCGCACCTTCGGCATCGCCGATAGTGCTCCGGTCACGCACGAGAACTTCCGCCAGTGGGTCATGGATGACGCTTTCTGCGCCGGCCGGCCGGAGTGGGAAAAGGTCGGCGCCACATTCACAGGCCTGGTGCACGACTATGAGGCCATGAAGATCCGCATCCTCAACGCAGGCCACCAGGTGCTCGCAAACGCTGGCGAGCTTCTGTCTTTGGAAACAATTGTCGATTGCATCGACCACCCGCTGATCGGACCATTTTTCCGTGCAGTCCAGCACCGCGAGATCACGCCTCACGTGAAGCCTGTGCCGGAGATGGCCCCGCTCGACTACCTGGCCCTTGTAGAGCGGCGCTTTGCCAACCCCGCCATCCGCGACACTGTCCGGCGTGTCGCCTTCGACGGATCCGCGCGCCACACCGGCTTCGTTCTTCCCATCGTGCGTGATGCCCTCGCCGCCGGTGCGCCGGTGGAGGGTCTGGCGCTTGTGGAGGCGCTCTGGGCACGCATGTGCGCCGGCGAACGGGAGGACGGCACTGCCATCGCGCCGAACGACCCGCATTGGGCCGCCTTGCGAACCCGTGCCCAAGCGGCACGCTCCGAGCCGCGGGCCTGGATCAATCCATCCGGCCCTTCACCCAGTCCGTATGGCGCAATCGGATCGGACAACCGTTTCGCCGAGGCATTTGCCCGGTGGCTTAGCGGGCTTTGGGCAGAAGGAACGGAAGCCTCGCTCAAGGCATACACAAACGAGGGGACGACAGCGCAATAACGCTGCGCCGCAATGAACTGCCCCTCGCCTTGCTCGCCGCGCCCAACCGCAAGCAGCGTCGGGTGCCCTTAGTAAGTAACAGCCGGCAGCCAAAGAGCCACTTGCGGGAACAGAAAAACCGTGGCGACTGCAATCATCTGCAAGACCACGAACGGCAGGATCCCTCGATAGATGGTGACCGTTCGCGTTCCAGGTGGTGCGCTGTTTTTGACGTAGAACAGCGCCATTCCCACCGGCGGCGTCAGAAACGACGTCTGAAGGCAAATGGCAATGAGGATTGCGACCCAAAGCGGGTCGAAACCCAGCGCGACCACCGCGGGCACAGTGAGCGGGGCGACGATCAGGACGATCTCGATCCAATCGAGCACAAAGCCAAGCAAGAAGATGGTCATCAAGAGAAGCGCCAAGACGCCCTCAGGGGGCAGCGGAATCGCCTGGATGCCGCCTTCAATCACCCGGTCCCCTCCGTAGCCACGCAGCACAACGGAAAAGCACGTCGCGCCGAAGATGAGCGCGAACAAGAATGCCGTCGTTTTCGCGGTCGCTTCGCAGACGGCCCTCAGCGTTTTCAGAGTCAACTGTCCGTCGGCTGCGGCAAGGAGCGTCGCGCCGAGCGCCCCAACGCCCGATGCCTCTGTGGGCGAAGCGATCCCCAGGAAAATTGAACCGAGCACCGCAACCATCAACGCGACCGGAGGAGCCAAAGCGCGCAATAGACTGAGGAGCGATACGGACGCTTCGCCACGGTCCGGCCGCGGCGCAACCTCTGGCCGGAGGATGGCGAGGAGGACGACGTACGTGGCGTAAAGGGTCGCAAGCACGAAGCCCGGCAAGATTGCCGCCATGAACAGATCGCCCACGGAAAGGCGAAGCTGATCGGCCATCACAATCAGCATGATCGATGGCGGGATCAAAATTCCTAGCGTTCCCGAGGCGGCGACGGTTCCCAGAGCCAAAGGCGCGCCGTACTTGGCATGGGCGAGCGTCGGCAGTGCGACCGTTGCCAGCAGCACCACCGATGCGCCGATGATCCCGGTCGAGGCGGCAAGCACGACGCCGATCATCACAACGGCAAGCGCAAGTCCGCCCGGGACGGGGGCGAGGACCGCCGACAGCGCTTTGAGGAGCCGGCCGGCAACGCCGGAGCGCTCCAGCATGAAACCCATAAAGACGAACATCGCCATGGGCACCAGGCTGTAATCACCGATCACACCGAAGATGCGGTCTGACGCGAAGCCAATGAAATTTGTGCCCGCCAAGACCCGAACGCCGAAATACGGCAGCAGTTCACCCAAGAGAGCAAACAAAACCCCAACACCGCCAAGCACAAACGCAACGGGGTAGCCGGTGAACAAAAAGGCCGCGAACGTGCCGAAGATGAGGAAGACGAAAAGGACGTCCTGGCTCATGCGGGTGCGTCCGGACCGGCAGGAGGTATGCGCCGGCCGCGCAGCGCAAAGCCCGCGCGCACGATGACCGCGAGGCCTTGTATGGCCAGGAGCGCAAAGCCTGCAAAGACGATAAATTTCACCACATAGCGTGCCGGCAAACCGCTCGGCATGGGCGAGCGTTCTGCGATTGAGAACGAATACGCAAAGCTATGCCAAGCAAACCAGGCGATCCCCAGCACGAACGGCAAAAGGAGAACGAGGCCGCCCATGATCTCGATGATGGCTTTGCCGCGTTGGGAAAGGGCGGAATGAATGATGTCGACGCGAACGTGGGCGTTGTCGCGGTAGGCGTAGGCAAGGCACCCCATCACCACCAAGGCGTTGAGGTGCCACTGCAGCTCTTCAAGCTCGATCAAGCCGAGCCCGAACCCATAGCGCGCGACCACGTTGACGACGATGACGACAACGATGAGCGGCAAAACCAGGCTTGTGGAGCGCCCTATCGTTCCAACGATACGCTCAACGGCGCGTACCGATGCAATCAGTAAGGCGTCCACGACGCTGACGAGCCCGGTGCCGACGCGTTAATTATCAGAGCCGGTCCAGGGTGCGGCTGCTGCGCGATAGTCCTGCAGCGACTGGTAGGTCCGCGCAAAGTCCTCATTGGCGGCAGACTGTTCGGCCATCACCTCGGCAGTTGCGGTGCGAAACTCTTCGATGAGTGCTGGCGAAAATTCGCGAATCTCCACGCCAGCCTCCTGAAAGGCGGAGACGGCCTCGGCGTTTTCTACAAGAGTGGAGGTCACGCCCCACAGCATTGTCTCGCGGCACGAAATCTCAATGAGCTGACGTTGGGCGTCTGTGAGCCCGTTCCAGACATCCATGTTGATGATCAGCTCGTTGATTGCAGCCGGCTGATGCCAGCCGGGCAGATAGTAGTTCTTCAGGATCTTATCGAAGCCGATCACCCGATCGATTGTCGGCATCGAGAACTCAGTGCCGTCGATCACGCCGCGCTCGAGGTTGGGAAAGATGTCGCCACCGGCGAGGAGCACAACCGATGCACCCATCTTCTTCATGACTTCGCCCGCAAGACCCGCGAACCGCAGGCGTAAGCCATTGAGATCTTCCGCCGTTTCGATCGGCTCGCCGTACCAGCCGCCAGCCTCGGCTTCCATGAGGCCACACGGCACGGTCATGACACCTTGGGCTGCGTAGATCTCACGCCAAATCTCAAGGCCGCCACCGTTGTAAATCCAGCCCAAATACTGAAGAGCTTCCGGTCCGAACGGAACGCCGCCGAAAAGCTGCAGAGCGGGGAATTTGCCGGCGACGTAGAGCGGGCTCGTATAGCCGGCGTCGAGCGTGCCCTGCTGAACGGCATCGAAAATGCCGAGCGAAGGAACGAGACGGCCGGCCGAGTAAAGGTCGATCTGAAGGCTGCCGCCTGAGGCGCCGTTCACCACCTCTGAGAAGTGCTGTGCATCGCGCCCCGATGCCGGCAGCGTGAGCGGCCATGCGCTCTGGACGGTGAGCACAGCGTCCTGCGCCGTGGCGGGCGGCGTCGCGAACTGGGCGGTCGCCGCAAGGGCTGCGGCGGAGACTAGCGCCACAAGGCCGGTGCGGTTCCGTGGGTCGTTGCGCGTTGCAATCGTCATCGTCGCTTCTCCCTCGCAGTCTGGCGCGCCGCTGCGTTCGTATTTTCGTCGGCACACTTTCATATCGTAAAACACGATTTGTGTTATGGCCACATTGTTTTAAAACAAAACTTGCTCATAATCGCGCCATGGGCGAAGCACCTGAAAACAGCGACGCTGTTCCTGCGGTTGCGCTTGTGACCGGCGCTGCGAGCGGGATAGGTCTGGCGTGCGCCAACCGCTTGGCGGCAGACGGCTTTCGCGTTGTGTTTGCCGACAATGATGGCCCGGCGGCCGCCCGCGCCGCCCAAGCCCACCAGTCCAGCGCGATCCATGTTGAAATGGATGTGACCGATGAGGTGTCGGTCTCGTCGGGCTTTCAACATGCGCACCGGGCGCTCGGCCCGGTTGCCGTACTCGTCAC
>JBCDFB010000177.1:0-6613 GCA_039178655.1 Pseudomonadota bacterium
GATCCGCGCGCCAAGGGTCGCCTGGGCCACCGTCTGCACATCAAGCCCCGCGGTAAGGGTGGATTGGGCAAGATACTCTTCGCCCGTCTGCAGCCGCACGCTCGGGTAGCTCGGCGAATCCTGATAGTTGACGACCCGCACCTCGCCGCGGGTGTCCCACAACACGTTGTCGGACAGGCGCGCCCGCAGCTTCGCGCCGCCGCCGTACTGCGTGGTGTACACCTCATGATCCAGCGCGGTCGCGCCGCCGATGGCGTAGACGCCCAGCTGCGTCCCGCGGAACCCGAACCGCCCCATGGAAAAGCTCGGCCCAAGCTGCGCTTCGATCAGGTTGAGGTTCAGCCGCTGAACATCGAAGAATTGGCTGTTGTAACTGATGACGCTCGCTTCAATCAGATCGCCTTGATTGCGCAAATCATAGACGAAATGCACATCGCCGATGGCAAATGCGTTGCCATCTGCCTGCGCCCGCGCATCTTGATCGAGGCGAACCGGAAAACCGTTGATGTTCACGACCGCATCGTCGGGAGACGCTGTGGCGTTGCTTTGATAGCGCAGCCCCGTGTGGAAAGAGCCGGACACGGTGAACCGGCGCTCCTGCCGGTCGATCTGCCCCAGAAATGTATCGACCCGCTCGCGCACGGCCTGGGGTGCCTGGGCGCGCTTGGCCGCCTCAAGGTACTGCCGCGCAGTGTCGGTCGCCCCGATCCGGTAGTACAAAACGCCCAATTCAAGCTGAATGCGCGGCAGGTTCGGCGCGTAGATCAGCATGCGCTCCAGCGTGGCGATGGCCCCTTCAAAGTCGCCCACCCGCGCGGAAAGCAGCGCATACTCAAACGCAATGTCGAGGTTGGATGGGTCGTTCAGCATCGCGGCGAACAGCTGATCGCGCCGGGCCTGAACCGCCTGGGCCGCAGCCGTTGCTGCCGCCTCCTGAGCCACCGCCACGCCAGGCGCAACCATCTGAACGCTGACTGCCGCCACTACGGCAACGAAAAAGTGGCGGAAGGCAACGGGCAGCATGAAAACGAAAACCTGCAGCAGGCGGATAGTGCGGGCGAATAGGGCCACGCGCACCGTGCACACACAAAGGAAGAGTGGACCGGCGAGCGCGGTTTGGGCGGCCCTGTTGCGCGCGGACAACAAGGCCGGTCTATAACGCACCCGGAAAACAGGCTGCCGCATCACCCTTCGGCAGCGACAGGAACTGGCCCACGCACGCCATGGCAGAAGCGCGAAAGGATGGCCCCACGCGGCCGAACGGGCAGCGCCGGCGCAACATCGGCCGTAAGCTGCGCCGCGCCGGACCGCTGGCCCTCCTCACGTTCGCGCTGATCCTCGGCGGCCTGGTGGTGCGGGCGGCCGACCCCGGCGTCTTCGGCCAACTGCGCAACATCGTGTTCGACGAGTTCCAGCGCCTCAAGCCGCGCCCCTACGATCCCAACTCGCCTGTGCGGGTCGTCGCCATCGACAACGCTTCGCTGGAGCGGCTCGGCCAATGGCCCTGGCCCCGCGCCGTCCTCGCCGACATCTTGCTGAAGCTCAACGAACTCGGCGCGGCGGCCGTGGGCGTTGACGTCATCCTTGCCGAGCCGGACCGGATGTCGCCGGAAAACATTGCCGAAATGCTGCCCGAGGGGGAAAGCCGCCAAGCGCTCCTCTCCGCGCTGGAAGGCGCCCCGCGCAATGACATGATCCTTGCTTCAGCGCTCCTGCGCACCCCCTCGGTCATCGGCGTTGCGCTCGACAAAAAGGCGGCGGCGCCCGGCGTGGACGGAGCCAGCGCCGCGGACGAAGCGTTTGCCAAGCCCAAGGCCGGCTTTGCCTTCGCCGGCGACGATCCGCGCCCCTTCCTGCCGGCGTTTGAGGGTGCCACCGCCCCGCTCGCGGTCCTGTCGTCCGCCGCTGCAGGTCTCGGCGCCCTCAACTGGACGCCCGACAGGGACCGTGTGGTGCGCAAGGTCCCACTGATATTCACCATGGGAGACGGCACCTTCGTTCCGGGCCTCGCCGCGGAGTCCCTGCGCGTCGCCCAAGGGGCAAGCACCATCGTCATCCGCGCGTCCAACGCCTCGGGGGAGACCGCATTCGGCGAAGAAACAGGGGTCAACACCGTGCGCGTCGGGGCGCTTGAAGTCCCCACCAGCGCCGACGGCGGCGTGCGGATGCATTTCTCGCGCAACGCCGTTGAACGTCACATCCCCGCCTGGTGGATCACCGAAGGGGTCGTCCCGCCCGATGAGATCGCAGGGCGCATCATCCTCATCGGCGCCACAGCCCCCGGCCTGCTCGACATCCAGGCAACACCGCTGGAGCCGGCCGTCCCCGGGGTGGAGATCCACGCCCAACTCATCGACCACATGGTGTTCGGCAACGCCCTCGTCCGGCCGGACTGGGCGCCGGGGCTCGAAGTCCTGGTGTTCGTCGCCCTTGCCATCCTCTTCGGCGTCGCGGCGGGCATCCTCACACCGGTCAAAAGCATCGTTCTGGGTATCCTGCTCCTCACCGGCGTCGGGGTCGGCGCCTACTATGCGTTCGCTGAAAGCCGGCTCCTCATCGACCCGGCGTTCCCGGTGCTCGGCGGTGCGCTCACACTTTTGGCAACCACCAGCTGGGTCGCCATCCGCGAGGGGCGGGAGCGGCGCTGGGTCCGCTCAGCCTTCGGCCGCTACGTCGCGTCCGACCTTGTGGAGGATCTTGCCTCCAACCCAGACCGGCTGAGCCTCGGTGGTGAGTTGAAGCCCATGACGATCCTCTTCACCGACATCCGCGGCTTCACCACCATCTCGGAGGGGATGGACGCGCAGTCCCTCACCGCCTTCATCAACGCGTTTCTGACCCCGCTCACCAACGTGATCCTGCGCCACAAAGGCACCGTCGACAAATATATGGGCGACGCGATCATGGCATTTTGGAATGCCCCTCTCGATGATGCCGACCACGCCGCCCACGCCGCGGAAACGGCGCTCGACATGCTGATTGCGCTCGACGCGTTCAACGCCGCGCACGAGGGCATTTATAAGCCCGTCTCCATCGGCATCGGCCTCAACACCGGCGACTGTTGCGTGGGCAACCTGGGCGCGGACCAGCGGTTCGACTACTCCGTCATCGGCGACGATGTGAACGTTGCCTCCCGCCTGGAGGGCCAGACCAAAACCTACGGCGTCCCCATTCTCATCGGCCCCCGCACCGCGCGCGCCATCATGGCAAAGGGCTACGCGTGCATCGCCCTCGACGAGATTAAAGTGAAGGGCAAAGACATCCCCATCGAAATCTTTACCCTCGTGGGCGGACCGAACCACAAGGTCCCGGAAGTATTTGAAAACGCTAAGGGCGCGATCGCCACCATGGTCGCCGCATACCGCGACAACGATCTGACCGGAATGGCCGCCGCCCTCGCAGCGCTCAAAACGTTCGACGCGCCCGAGCTTGCCGCGCTTGTGAACATTTACGAAGAGCGGCTTCTCGTCCTGACTTTACCGCAGGAGACAGCCGCGGAGCAGCCGGAAGCCGTCACCGCCCTCAAGGCGGCCGCCGGCATCACGGGATGATGGTCAATCAAAATTGCGCAAAGCCTCTTCAGGGTGCCCGCCCGGCGTGATGAGGCTTGCTCGGGACGACAGCAGCGTCACCACCGCAGCCACCTTGCCATCCAGGCCGAAGACAGGCCGTGCCAGCGAGAAGATGCCCTGCACAAAACGCTCGGCTGTGCGAAACACAATATCCTCGCTCGCCGCGCGCCGCAGGCCCTCGATATCGGCCGGCTCGTGGCTATGTTCCCGCTCCAGCGCCGGACGGATGACCTTGTCGGGCATATGCGCGATGAACACCTGACCAGTCGCGGTGCTGTGAAGCGGCACAATCGCCCCGACGGAAATCACCGCACTCATGGGCTCGCGCGCCCGCTCCCACCGCACCACCGTGGGCCCCCGCGGCGTCCACACCGTCAACATGGCTGCAGCATTGGTCTGCTCAACCAAGAACGGCAGGCGGTCTGCCGCGCGGTTCACCACATCAACGCGCGATATGGCGGCCATCCCCACTTCCGCTGCCAGCCGGCCAAGGTCATATCGCCCGGCGCGCCGGTGCTCGACCATTCCGGTCTGCACAAAACTCGCCAGGTAACGGTGCACCTTAGCAGGCGCCATCCCGACACGAGTCGAGAGCTCAGTAAGCGACGTGGCGCCGCCAGTTTCCGCAAGTGCTTTCAAGAGCTTCACACCTGTTTCTACTGACTGTACGCCTCGCGTACGCCCATTTTCAGCCTGGTTCGGCTCATCGCTGACGTCGTAGTCTCCCGATACGACGGCAGCTCTACTAAAATTCTGGTCCAAATCCCCAACCCGCCTCAGTGACCCAAAACTGTTCACTACAGAGCAATGATTTGCTGTAACGCCTCGAACGGTTGTTTGGTTCGGTTCGAAATCGTCACAGGAGACCCTTTCACGGGAGTGTGAACGATTCGTCATAACAGTTATAATCAAAGGAGTTCGTTCCTAGTGTTGCCTATACTTTCCAAAATAGCGGATAAGTTTTCCTGATGATGCTCCCATCGCTGCCCCAAGCCACCATCGCCGTCGCCGCAAGCCATGAACGCTTTCCCATCCGCCGCATCTATTGCGTCGGGCGGAACTACGGCGCCCATGCCGAGGAGATGGGCCACGACCGCCGCGAGCCGCCGTTCTTTTTCATGAAACCCGCCGATGCGGTGGTGGATAGCGCTGTCACCGGTCCCGTCCCCCCCGCCACGAACGACATGCACCCCGAGGTTGAACTGGTGGTCGCCCTGGCGGCAGGCGGACGCAACGTCGCGGTTGCCGACGCCCACGCCCTCCTCTGGGGCGCAGCGGTGGGGGTGGACCTCACGCGAAGGGACCTCCAGGCGGAGGCAAAGGCGAAGGCGCGCCCTTGGGACATGGCCAAGGGTTTTGACAACTCAGCCCCCATCGGCCCCCTCACCCCCATCGCCGGCGTGCCATCGCTGGAGCACGGCGCCATCACGCTGTCCGTGGATGGTGAAGAGCGCCAGCGCGGCGACCTTTCGCACATGATCTGGTCAGTGGCGGAGACCATTGCGCACCTGTCCACCCTGGTTGCCCTGGCACCAGGCGACATCATCATGACCGGCACCCCCTCCGGCGTCGGATCGGTCAGGCCAGGGCAAACCATGCTCGCGCGGATCGACGGGCTGGAGGATCTCACCGTCCCGGTCGGAAGCCCAGTCCCAACCCCCGGAACCGGCGTCTGAGGCAGTCTCAGGACGGATCGCGCAGCGCGGCTGCGGCGGCAAGCGGCGCCACCACGAGTGCAACCAGCGTCGCTGCACCCAACAGCGCCAAAGGCGCCAGGGGATCGCGCCCTGCATCAAGCGCCTCCACGGCCGACACGCCGAAGATAACTGTCGGCGTCGATAGCGGCAGCACGAGGATCGCAATGAGGATGCCCGCCCGGCGCAACGACACCGCAACGGCCGCACCCACCGCCCCAATCAGCGCAATCCCTGGCGTCCCCAGAATCAGCGTCAGCGCCGTAAGCCCCAACTGCGCCATCCCCATATTAAGAAGGATCGCAGCAAAGGGCGTTGCAATGATGAGCGGCAGCGCCGAGGCGATCCAATGGGCCGCCGCCTTCGACAACACAATCAGCGCCAGCGGCATCTGGGACAGCCGAAGCTGGTCGAGCGTGCCGTCCTCCTCATCAGCCTGAAATAGCCGCTCCAGCCCCAAAAGCAGCGACAAGAGTGCAGCAATCCACAAGAGCGCCGGGCCGAGCCGGGACAAGAGCGCAAGGTCGGGCCCCACCGCGAAGGGTGCAACCACGGTCACCGCCAAAAAGAAGATGACGCCCACCGGGCCGCCACCGCCGGCGCCCCAAGAGAGCCGCACATCCCGCGCAAAC
The DNA here is from genome assembly GCA_039178655.1 of Pseudomonadota bacterium. GTDB lineage: Bacteria > Pseudomonadota > Alphaproteobacteria > Rhizobiales > Amorphaceae > Acuticoccus. The sequence goes on from JBCDFB010000177.1 coordinate 5,899, forward strand.
AGCGCCCAAAGCGTCACAACGTCAGCCCGCGCGCAGCCTCAAGCCCCAGCGCCTCATGGGTTGCGGCGACAATCATGTTCCCGCCGCCCAGATGGGCGTGCATCATCTGCGCAAACATCGCCCGCGAGGCTGCATCGAGCCCCGCAACCGGCTCGTCCAGCAGCCAGAGCGGGCGCGGCGCCGCGGCAAGGCGCGCCAACGCCAGTCGTCGAAGCTGCCCCTGGCTCAGGAACTCGGCCGGCGAATCGGCAAGCTCCAAGAGCCCGACCGTCTCCAGCGCGTCCTCTGCACGGGTCATCGCCCCATCAGCACCCCCCTGCCACCCGGCCCAGAAGTGCGCGTTTTGAATAACTGTAAACTGCGGCTTCATGGCATTGCGGTGGCCGATCAGGTGCATCTGCTCCGGGTCCGCCCCCTCCCGCGGGTCCCCGCCGCCCAGCGCAATCGTCCCGCCGGCCACCGGAAGGAGACCCGCAATCGCCCTCAAGAGCGTTGATTTTCCAGCGCCATTTCGCCCGGTGACCACCAAAGCCTCGCCGCCAGCCACCTTCGCGCTGATCCCGCTCAGCACCCGGCGCCCACCCCGGTCCAGGCACAGCTCGGTGATGACCAAGGTCAATGCGGCATCGAGATTCATCAAATCCACCGCCGGGCGATCTGAAGTTTGTCTAATTTTCCCCTTTCAACGCGGTCTTTGCGCGCCGATCAAGCCGCC
>JBCDFB010000178.1:0-6581 GCA_039178655.1 Pseudomonadota bacterium
ACCCATCCGGCGCTCGGGGATGGGGGACCTCCTGCCAGATCAACCGGAGCGTTGTCGGCAGGCTGACCGGAGGGCGCATCGCGCAACCGTCCGGTGGCTTTGAGTGTGCGGACATGGCGGAGTTGGGGCCGCCCAAGAGCCATAAGCACGTCAGGGCAGCGCCGGGTAGAACCGGTTCGAGGGGAGATCGACCATGCCCTTGAGGCTCATGGCCATCGTCCTTTCCGCGGTGATGCTGAACCTAGGGGCAGCGCAAGCCGCGATGTGGGACGGTGGCGGCGGCCTTTCGGGGCTCGGTGCGCCGGCGTCCACCCTGGAGCAGTCCGGAACGCTCCAGGGTGGCGCCACCTTGCGCGCTGCCGCGCTCACCGCTGCACCCGCAGAACAACACACGCCCAGGTCGCAAAAGGACAGCACCCCGCGCCTTGCCGTCGAGCGCGCAGCCGATCTGCACGCGTCGCAGGCAACAAGCACCATGGGCTTTGAAGATGTGGGGACAGCGCTTTACCTCACGCCTTTGAGTGTTGCCCTCGTTGCGGCGCTCGCAACACTCGCGGCCGCATCGGCGCTCTACGCGCGCATGCGCAAGCCAGCTGTTGGGCAACCCCTCCGGGCGGCCGCTGCACAAAAGGCCGAACGGATCGCGTTGTGGGTCACAGGCGCTGCACTGGCGGTCCTCACCGTGGCAGATACCATTCTCCTGCAAGATCCCGCGGCGGCATCAGCGAAGTTCGGGCCGGCAACGTTTCAATCCCTATCGTCCGCTGCCGAAGTCCTTCGTTTTGTGGCCGGATGGTGCTTCACCGTTGGGCTTTTGGCATTTTTCATTTGCGCGGCGCTCGAAAAGCTCTCGCAGTTTCGGCGGGTGCGCGCGGATCGGGTTGCTGCGCCTACACCGGGCGCTTCAAGCCAGGGCTTTTTGCGCAGACTGGTGACCACGCTGATTGCCGTCCTTGCCATCGTGTCCGTGGTCACGGCGGTGTCGATGGAGGCGCCATTCGGTCTCGCGCCCGTTTTCCACTTCGCGCACGCACTTGACGGCCTTGGCATCCTCAACTTTTTCGGCGTCGATATGCCGGCACGGCACGAGGCGCTGCGTGCGGCTAAGATCCTTCACCCGGCCGCATCCATTGCCCTCGTCACGGTGGTGTTGATCCACCTCTCAGCTAGCAATTTTGGGGTTTACCGGCGGCTCACGACTGTGCCGCAGGGTGCTTCGGGTAGCTCAGATGGCGCGTCCAGCGGCGACGGACACGCTCGGAGTTCCAAGGTGTGAGCCATGCGGGCCGTGTTCCGGCCGTTGTTTTGGCTGGCGGGCGCTCGGTTCGCATGGGCGCGGTGGACAAAACGTTTGCCACACTTGCTGGCCGACCGCTGATTAACTGGGTGTTGAACGGGCTGCGGCCCCAGGCAGAGCCGATTGCAATCTCATCAAATGCACCGGCCCATCTGTTTGAAAGTCTCGGTGTGCCTGTCCTCAAAGACCCTGCCCTCGGCAAGGTCGGGGAGGCGGGCGAAGCGTTTAGGGGCCCCCTCGCCGGCATTCTCGCCGGCCTAGAGTGGGCTGCACAGACGGGCGCGGACAAGGTTGTCACGGTTCCTGTGGATATGCCCTTCGTTCCCGCCGGCCTCTGCGACGCTCTTGTCGCCGCCACAAACGCGAAGCCAGGAAGCCCCGCGCTGGCGGCGGCCCACGAAAGTTCGGGCCGCGCGGTGCGCCACTTCGCAATGGGGCTTTGGCCGGTCTGCGCGGCGGCTGCCATCAAAGCCCATCTTCAGGCTGGGCAATTCAAGGTCCGCACGGCCGCTGACGCACTCGGCGCCACAGAAGTCATCTTTAATGCCCAAGAGGCCACACTCATGAACATCAACACGCCCGAGGACCTTGCCCGCGCGGAGACCCTGGTCGCTACTGGGCAGCTTGCTGGGTGATCTGATCGAACACTTCGTCCAGCGCCGTCGACGCGTTTTCCACGACCGCGCCACCTTCGTCCACGTACGGGGCAAGGACCGCCGACGGGGTTTTGTAGGCAAGGGTTGCCGTGCCGCCGGGCTCCTCCATCACCATGATGCGGATGGGCGCATGGATCATTGCGGCCGGCGCGGCGCGAATGATGTCCACCGCGAAATCGTTGCGGAACACGCCCACCACACGGTTGCCGGGGATCGTCTCACCGCGCTCGGCGGCTACTTCCGTCGGCCCCGCCTCGGTCACCAGGCCCATCTTGTTGGCGGTGACCGCCTCCTTCAGGTCGCTGAGCAGCGTCTTGTAATCTTTGGATGTTTCGACGATGCGCCATCCATCTCGCTCAGGCACCACCGACTGCGCGGCGGTCGACGGCGCGCCGGCGAAAGTGGCGGCGGCGATCACAAGGGCGACGGGAAAAGCGCGCATAACAAGCTCCTGGATGTTTCGAAACTGACCTGTGGCACGTGTCCGAGGCCAACCGGTGACATTTACGCTCACTTTCCCGTGGCAGGTGCGTGTTCCAAAGGCGGGTCCATGCCGATGAGGGCGCGCAGCCGCACGCCAAGGGTGCTCCCCAAGAAGGCCGCCGCAAACCACACCCAGCCGTGAACGCTGCCTGACGCGATGCCCGACAGCAGCGCGCCAATGTTGCAGCCGTAGGCGATCCTCGCCCCATACCCCATCAACAGGCCGCCGATGACGGCAGTCGCCACATCACGGGCAGACAGGTTGAGTTTTGGTGCGAATTTTCCGGCAAACGCAGCAGCAAGGGCGGCCCCGGCAATGAGACCAAGGTTCATCACCGATGTGCCGCTGGCGAAGACGGACGCTTCCACCTGGTCCATGGCAAAGCGCCAGTAGTCCCACTCTTCAATGGGCACGCCAATCTGGTGCGCAACTTGTGCGCCCCAGAGCGTAAGGCCCGACGTGATCCCCCACGGCCGACCCAGCACGACGAGCGTCAGCACACCGACTGCCGTCAAACCGATGATCCCTGCCGTCAGCGACCATGGCCCGTTGATGAGCGAGCCCATCGGCTTTCCGCCCTGCACCGATCCATGGCGGCGGCGCTCCATGGCGTAGCTTGCGAGCCAAAGCGCGCCGAGGACGAGCAATGTGCCTGCCACGGCGCCAAGCGGGCCAAACGAGGTTGAGAGCGCCGTGGCGTTCATCCGCGGAAGGGATTGCCAGAACTCCCAGTGGTAGGTGGCCAGCACGCCGCCAATGATGAAGAAGGCGAGCGTGATCACCATGCGGGTGGACCCACCGCCGACGGTAAAAAGTGTGCCTGAGCCGCAGCCGCCCCCCAATTGCATCCCAAGCCCGAACATGAAGGCTCCGGCAAGGACGGCAGCGCCGAAGGGAAACACAAAGCCGCCGGCCTGCACGCCCACGCTGCTCCCGTAGGCGATGAGCGGGATGGCGAAAATGGTGGTGGCGCCCACCAGGACGAGCTGCGCGCGGAAACCCCCGCCCCTTCCCTCGCGGATGAGGCGCCGCCAGCCCGCCGTGAAGCCGAATGCGGCGTGGTAAAGCGCAAAGCCAGCCAGCGCGCCCACAAGCGTTGCAAGGCCAAGGCGCACCCCGCTTTCCACAAACGCCAGCAGCGTGATCGCAGCGAGCAGCCCGCAAAAGATGGCGCTTAAGCGCGTGAAGTTCGGTGCGGTGTTGAACAGCGTGGTCGCGGTCATTGGGTGCCTCTTTGCCGCAGCAGCAAGCCGCCTAAAGCTATGTCACGCATTTTGCAGCACGAGAGGCGACATTGTTCAGCGTGGATCAAGCTGACGTGACGAGGATTTAACTCTGCTGCCACGGGACCACTGAATTTGAAGGGTTATTTATCGCCGGGCGGCAGCGGACACGAGCCGTGTCTGCGCGAACGCACTGTGGGGTCATATTCATGAGCTTGCCTAACGACGTGCCGATTCCGGCCTCGCTCAGCCATGCCTCGGCGGAGTGGAAGGCGCTGGTGACGGCCTTCATGTCCCACTCGGCGCGCACCCCCGATGCGCTGAAGGCGCTTGGGGACACAGCGGGCGAGACGCCGGCCTTCATGGCCGCGAAAGGCCTCATCTTCTGTCTCCTCGGCCGGCGAGAGCTGTCAGATGAGGCGCATTCCCTCTCGCGTGCGGCAAGGGACGCGCTGGTGCGGCACGGGGGCGACGTTCAGGAACGGGCGCTGGTCGATGCGCTGAACGCCTTCTGTGCCGGCCGTCCGTCACAGGCGGCGGACATCTTCGATCAAAGCCTCACGCAGAGGCCCGGCGACGGATTTGCACTGAAGTTGGCGCAGGCCATACGCTTTCTGTACGGCGACAGTGCGGGGATGCGCCGCTCGGCCGATGCTGCCATCTACGCGTTCGACACCTCCCACCCCCATGCCGGCTATGCGCGCGGGTGCTACGCCTTCGCCTGCGAGGAAACGGGCGACCTTACGCTCGCTGAAAAAGCGGGCATTCGAGCGCTTGAGTTGGCACCTGACGATGCTTGGGGTCTGCACGCCGTTGCCCATGTGCACGAGATGCGAGGCCACCCGGAGCAAGGTCGCGCGTGGCTACTGCCCCGGCAGGATGCATTTGCCGGCTGCTCCAATTTTCGCCACCACGTTTGGTGGCACTTTGCCCTTTTCGAGCTTGAACTTGGCCACATGGACGCCGTGCTCGACCTCTACGACAAGGAAGTCCGGCGCGAGCACACGGACGACTACCGGGATGTCGCCAATGCCGTTTCACTGCTTGCTCGAATAGAGGCAGAGGGTGTGGATGTGGGGCGACGGTGGGATGAGCTTGCTGCCATCGCCGAACGGCGCGTTGAGGATGGATGCGTGGTGTTTGCCGATCTGCATTATCTGATGGCGCTGTTGGCCGCCGGGCGAAACGAGGCTGCTGGCCGGCTGATTGAACGGATGGCGAGCGCCGGCGAAGCGTCGGAGTTCGGCCGGGTGGCGGCAGGCCCGGGTGCCTGCGCCGGCGACGGGCTCGCCGCTATGCGCCGGGGCGACCATGACGCAGCGTACAAAAGCCTTGCCGCATCGCAGGTCCGCATGCGCGAGATCGGCGGCAGCCACGCGCAGCGCGATGTATTCGAGCGGCTCACGATCGACGCTGCGCTTTCAGCCGGCAGGATGGTTGAGGCGCGGGAAATGATCAAAGGCCGCGCCAAGCGCCGCGGCGCGTTCGACCGGTTCGGATTTGAAAGGCTGTTGCGGTGCGGCCCGGTCAAAGTTGAGACACCGGTGCCCAGCGGCGCCGCGTTTTAGGCAGGTAACTCTCGGTGACGACGGCGCCACTGTCCTGAGGCGGCCGCAATTGTTAACAACGCGTTTGAATACGAGCTGCGCTGCGCCGCTTCTTCGGCTGGCGCCACATGCCCAAGCCCGCCCCATCGTGCGGAGAGGCGCAACGAAGCCGGGAGGGCCAAGATGAACCCCACCACCGTTCCCCCAAAAGCACCTGCGAAGAAACCCAGGGACCTCCGGCTCGACTTTTTCAGGGGGCTGGGCATGTTCATCATCTTCACGGCTCACATCCCCGGCAACGTCTGGATGATGTGGATCCCTGCGCGGTTCGGCGCGTCGGACGCCACAGAAATCTTCGTGTTCTGCTCTGGCATGGCATCGGCCATCGCCTTCGGTGCGGTGTTTCGTGACCGCTCATGGTGGCTCGGGACCGCACGCTCTGCCTTTAGAGTGTGGCAGGTCTACTGGGCGCACATTGCCATGTTCTTACTCATCGCAGCGATGCTCGTCGTCTTTGACCAGCTGAATGGCGAAGTTTTCTACACACAAAGGCTCTATATCCGACCGTTTTTCGACGATACTGCGAGTCATCTAGTCGCCCTGATGACACTCCACTACGTGCCGAATTACTTTGATATTCTGCCAATGTATTTGGTCCTGCTGGCGATGATGCCGATCATCGCAGGGCTCGGATTGAAGAACCGTTGGTATGCGTTCGCCCTCATGGCTGCCATGTGGCTCGTGGCGCAGTTCGATCTCATCCAGTTCAGCGCCGAAATCCGCGAAGGGGTGGATCGGGAGTGGTTCTTCAACCCGTTCGGTTGGCAGTTGGTGTTCTTCACCGGATTTGCCTTCATGATGGGATGGCTCCCGGCGCCGCCGTTCAAGTGGTGGCTTGTGGCGCTGTCCATCGCCGTCCTGGCACTCAACTTCGTGTTTGCATCGCGCTTTTTCTGGCCGGACCACGAATGGATCTTCAACTTCAGGGACGCGACCTGGCCGCTATTTGAAAAGACTGATCAGGGGCTTTTCCGCTTCACGCATTTCCTGGCGCTCGCCTACCTTTGCTATGTGGCGGCGGGAGAGGGCGGCCGCCGTCTCGCCGGGTCAGGTTTGTGGGGCGGCTTCGTCGCGGTCGTCCGCAAAGTGGGTCAGCAGTCGCTTGCGATCTTTCTGACAGGGATGGTGCTTGCCCAAGCGGCCGGCGCCTTGCTCGACGTGTCGGGCCGCACGGCGCTGACGGTCGCCGCGGTGAACCTGGGCGGTTACCTCTTCCTGGTGGGAACCGCTTACGTGACGGCCTGGTTCAAGGCACAGCCCTGGCGCAGGCCGCCGCAGGCAAGGACAGCGGGCGATGCGCTGCCCGCTGCCGAA
>JBCDFB010000179.1:0-6561 GCA_039178655.1 Pseudomonadota bacterium
GTGAACTTGGCCTTTAAGAATTCGAAGAAGTTCGACACCATGAGTTGATCGCGGTACGTCTTGGTGAAGGGCCCAGCGTACGAGATGAACGCGGACGCCAACAGGACGTCACCCGTCAACAACGTCTTGGCGGCCTCCATCCGGTGCGTTCGGATACGACCTCGCCTTCCAGTTTGACCCCATCACGCTGCGCCTGCCGCGCTCACCCTCACAGCGCAATCTCGTTCTTTATCTGCCCGACGAAGTGCTTGCGGTGGATCACTACGCCAAGCGGGCCACCCTCTCCCACTACGACTTTGGCTATGGGGGTGCGTCGAACGAAGGGGTGGAGCGGGTCGCGGTCCATGCTCCGGCGAGCGTCGCGCGGGAGGCCCCTTCCGGCGACCACGCGCCGGGCGAGTATGCGCAGACAGTCAGAAAGGCGTTTGACCATTTTGCCCGCGGTGACCTTTTCGAGGTTGTGCCCGGGCAGGTGTTCCGCGAGCCGATGGACGGTCCGCCCTCGGCCATCATGCGCCGGCTGAGTGCGATCAACCCCTCCCCCTACGGCTTCTTCATCAACCTTGGCGAGGATGAGTTCCTGGTGGGTGCCTCGCCGGAGATGTTTGTGCGCGTGACCGGGCGGCGGGTGGAGACCTGCCCCATCTCCGGCACGATTGCCCGCGGGCGCGACGCCATCGAGGACGAGGCGCAGGTGCGCAAGCTCCTCAATTCGCAAAAGGACGAAACCGAACTCACCATGTGTTCGGACGTGGATCGCAACGATAAAAGCCGGGTCTGCGATCCTGCCTCCATCCGCGTTCTGGGGCGGCGGCAAATCGAAATGTACTCCCGGCTGATCCACACGGTGGACCACATCGAGGGGACGCTGCTGCCGGGGCGCGATGCGCTCGACGCTTTTCTGTCCCACGCCTGGGCTGTCACCGTGACCGGGGCGCCGAAGCGGCGGGCCATGCAGTTCATCGAAGATCATGAGAAAAGCCCGCGGGCGTGGTACGGCGGCGCTGTAGGGCTCCTTCACTTTAATGGGGACCTCAACACCGGGCTGACGCTGCGCACGGTGCACCTGCGCGATGGTGTGGCGGAGGTGCGTGCCGGGGCCACCGTCCTTGCCGATTCCGATGCCGACGAGGAGGAGCGGGAGACGGTGCTGAAGGCGTCGGCCATGCGCGCTGCCATCCGGGGCGGCGCGGCAGAGGGGGCGGGCGCACCGTCTGCCGCCGCACCCGGCAAGGGTCGCCGCGCCCTGCTGGTCGACCACGACGACAGCTTCGTCCACACGCTGGGCGGCTACCTGCGCCGCTGCGGACTTCACGTCACCACGGTGCGGGCACCGCTGACAGACACGCTTCTTGCGCGGCACGCGCCTGATTTGGTGGTCCTCTCGCCAGGACCCGGAATGCCCAGCGACTTCGACACGAATGCAACCATCAGCCTTGCGCGCAGCAACAGACTTCCCGTGTTCGGCGTGTGTCTCGGCCTGCAGGCCATGGTGGAGGCATGCGGCGGGGCACTGAAACAGCTCAGCGTCCCCATGCACGGCAAACCATCGCAAATCTCTTACGATGAGGGTGCCGCCCTGTTCGCGGGGATCTGCGGGCCGGTGATCGTTGGCCGCTACCATTCGTTGGTGGCGGACGAAAACAGCTTTCCTGCACCCTTGCGTGTGGTGGCGAGGGCTCCGGACGGCGCCATCATGGCCGTGGAGCACGAGGACGGCACGATGCTTGCGGTGCAGTTTCACCCGGAGAGCATCATGTCTTTGGGCGGCGGTGTGGGGCTGCAGATTGTGAACAATGCTGTCGGCGCCCTTCTTGCAGGTCAGGCCACGAGGGAGGCGGCGGAATGAAGCGCGGCAAAGGATCGGCGCAGGCGGGTGAAATCACCTACGCCAGCTATCTTAAACTCGACCACATCCTGTCCGCCCAGGCACCTGAAAGCGTACGCCAGGGCGTGGACGCCCATGATGAGATGCTCTTCATCGTCGTCCATCAGACATACGAGCTGTGGTTCAAACAAATCCTCCACGAACTTGACCGGGTTCAGGCGGATTTCGCGCAGGAGCCGCTGGAGGACTGGCGCCTTTCGCGCATGGTCCACTCGCTGAACCGTATTGTCTCGATCCTGAAGCTTGGCATCGAGCAGATCGACATTCTGGAGACGATGACCCCCCAGGACTTTCTGGATTTCCGCAATCTCCTGGAATCCAGTTCAGGCTTCCAGTCGCTCCAGTTCCGTCTGGTGGAAACGCGGCTGGGGCTGAAGGGCTCGCGCCGGCTCCTGTTCGAGGGGAAAACCGTTGATGCGGACATGAGCCCGGGGGAGCGGGCCGCGTTCGACGCCGCCCAAGATGCTCCGTCGGTGAAGAGCCAGTTGGAGAATTGGCTGACCCGTACACCGTTTGTGAGCGGTCCGGCTTACGCATTCCGTGAAGCCTACCGCGAGGCTGTGACACAGATGCTGCGCCGGGAGCTGACGCGGGCCGACGCTGCGGACCACAACGATGAAGCGGAGGCGCTGCAGCGGGCGCTCAAGGCTTTTGCGGCAATTTTCGATCCTGACGATGAAGCCGGCGGATGGACCATGGCATCCCGCGCCGTGGAGGCAGCACTCTTCATCACCGTGTACCGGGACCGCCCTGCCCTCCACATGCCCCATGCTCTGTTGTTTGCGCTGATGGGGATCGACAGCGCCACGGCGCTTTGGCGCCACCGCCATGCGTTAATGGTGGAGCGGATGATCGGCATGCGCTCGGGCACCGGCGGCTCATCGGGCCACGACTACCTGTCGCGCACGGCACGGGAGCACCGCGTCTTCCCCGACCTTTTTAGGCTGTCGACCTACCTGATCCCCCGGGCGGATTTGCCACCCATCCCGCACGAGATCGAAGCCCGCATGGGCCTCGCCTACGCGGCGGAATAAAGCCGGACGCTGCCGCGCCTCAGGCTGTGGGGCAACCGTCGTGCTGGATGCGCCAGGCCGGGTTGTTGAGCGACATGTCGCACAGCGCCGTCTTGGGACGGCCGTTGATGTAAAGGCAGGCGTGCGCGCCGATTTCAATACGCTCGCCAAAGGTCCCGGTGCAGAAGCAGTCGGGCGATTTGCGCTGGGCCTCTGACCACGGCGTGGCATTGGCAGCCTTCGACTGGGAGGCCAGCGGGAGTGTTGGAGGTGGCGTGTGCCCCTCTTCCGCCGCCGCGGAAAAAGGCGCTCCGAAGACCGCCACCAATGCGGCGATTGCCACTGACCTATGCATCCAGCGCATTTGCATCATGCAAGTGCATCATAGGAAGCGAGTCGACGCAAGTCTCCCGCGAGCAAGGACTCAACCCAGTCAAAACCCTCTCGCAACGGCAAAGGGCAGCGCGTCCTGACTGAAGACCGGCGCCATCGGGCCAGCGTTCCTTGCGCTGCGCACACTCGTGGAACGCCGGTCGTTTCTGGCGCCCGGCCACGCAGTTACACCAGGTGAATGCCATGCCACCATCTGTCGCGGCAGCTTCCCGGGCCGGCGTCCTAGTCGGCATCCTTTCCCGTTGACTTGGCGGGTGAACGGCAAGAGCGCGCAGGGGCAATGCATCGGCACGACTGCCGGCCGGCGCGCGGCACCTCTGCGCGATAGTTCTGCGCGATGGAGACGACCGCGCGGGCCACGACCATCACTCGTGCGTATTCCGCTCGATTGGGATCAATCGAGCGACAAGGGATATGCGCTCACCGGCCAGTGCTTGCTGACGATGTGATGACGGCGCCAGCGTCATGGCGCCGTCCGGCCGATGTGATCGCTCGCCCTACCGCGCGGAAACCCGCAGGACGGCTTCGTCCGCATCAACCGTCTGCGCTGCGATGCTGATGCGCACGAGCTTACGGTTTTCACCACGCAGATTGATGTTGCGGGAGCACTCGCCCTGGCCAATGCGCGGCTTGATCTTAAGCTCTTCCAGGCCGGCGGTGTCGTAGGTGACCGAAAGGTCCACAAAGCGGACCATGGCGCGGCGCACGCACACGCGGATCTGATTCACGCCATCCGTGCCGCGCACGTCGATGTGGTGGACGTCAATGTCGGGACCCACTGTGGTGTTGCCGATCTCCTTGAACGGCGCATCGGAGGCTGCAGCCGGAAGCGCGACGGCTGCGGCCAGAAGAGCGCCGGCAAAGGCGCGCAGAATGTGTGAACGCATCGCTTCAGATCCCCATCAGGTTGGACGTACCGGCGCCACCGCGCCGCTCGACCCCGTTTTATTGGCGCATGCACGCGCTGTACATGACAAACAAAAGGCGGCGGGCCACCCGGACCCGCCGCCAATCACGCTACGCCACAGGCAGATGGCTTACTGCCAGCGGGCAATAATCTCCTCGTAGGGGATCGTTCGGCCCTGGGGCTTTTCATCCACAGCAGCCTTCGGCGAGCCCGGCTGGTCGAGCCAGTAGGATGCCTCGCGTTCCTCGTTGAGGCGCGGACCACACCCGCCGTAAACGTTGGCGCGTTCATCAGCCACCTGCATGCGGGCCATCACCTGGTCCATTTCACCGGCAAGACGGTCCATGGCCTCCTGCGGGCTGAAGGCGCCGGAGTTCACATCACCGATCTGCTGCCACCACAGCTGCGCCAGGCGCGGATAGTCCGGCACGTTGACGCCCGTGGGAGTCCAGCGCGTGCGGTCAGGCGAGCGGTAGAACTCCACCAGACCACCCAGACGCGGCGCACGCTCGGTGAAGCTCTCGTGGTTCACCGTGGAGTCCCGGATGAAGGTGAGACCCGTGTGAGACTTCTCCACGTCGACCGTCTTTGACGTGACGAACTGGGCGTAGAGCCAAGCGGCCTTGCGCCGGTCGAGCGGTGTGGAGTTGAGGAACGTCCACGAGCCGGCGTCCTGGTAGCCGAGCTTCATGCCCTCTTCCCAGTAGGGGCCGTAGGGTGACGGCGCCATCCGCCACAACAGGTTACCGTCTTCGTCGACGGTGTTGTTCCCCTCCGCCAGCGACTTCACCATGTCGGCGGTGAAGGCGGTGTACCAGAAGATCTGCTGGGCCACATTGCCTTGGCTGAGCGCCGGCAGCGACTGGTAAAAGTCATAGGAGGCCGCAGCAGGCGGAGCGTACTGGCGCAGCCACTCGTCCCACTTGCGGATGGCGTAGACTGAGGCGGGGGCGTTCGTTGCACCGCCGCGGGTGACGGAGGCGCCCACGGGATTGCAGGTCCCCTCCTCCATGCGGATGCCCCATTCGTCCACCGGGCGGCCGTTGGGAAGGCCGGTGGAGCCGGCGCCGGCCATGGAAAGCCAGGCATCGGTCATGCGCCAGCCAAGATCAGGGGCGCGCTTGCCGTAGTCCATGTGACCATAGACCCGCACGCCGTCGATCTCTTGGACGTCGTTGGTGAAGAAGTCAGCAATATCTTCGTAGGCCGACCAGTTCACCGGCACGCCAAGATCGTAGCCGTACTTTTCCTTAAAGCGGGCCTGCAGGTCCGGATCGTCGAACCAGTCTTTGCGGAACCAGTAGAGATTGGCGAACTGCTGGTCAGGCAGCTGCCAGATGTCGCCGTCCGGCCCCGTGGTGAACGAAAGACCGATAAAGTCGTCAAGGTCCAGCGTGGGGCTGGTGACGTCTGCGCCTTCCCCTTCCATGAATTCGGAAAGGTTCACGGCGGACTGCAGGCGGGCGTGGGTGCCGATGAGGTCGGAATCGTTGACGTAGGCGTCGTAAAGGTTCCGGTTCGTCTGCATTTGCGTCTGAACGGCCTGGACCACCTCACCCTCGCCGAGGAGCTGGTGGTTCACCTTGATGCCAGTGATATCCTCAAAGGCCCGGGTCAGGACTTCCGACTCGTAGGTGTGGGTCGGGATTGTCTCCGACAGCACGTTGATTTCCATTCCCTGGAACGGCTCAGCGGCGTTGATGAACCACTGCATTTCCGCCAGTTGCTCCTCGCGGGTCAGCGTGGAGCGCTGGAACTCTTCGTCGATCCAGCGTTCCGCCGCTGCCATATCGGCAACTGCGGGTGTGGCAACGCTCAACGCAAATGCGCCGACACCTGCCAACAGTAAGGCTTTCATGGGTGCTTAAACTCCCCTCTTTAGTTGTGTTTTTGCCGGCGAGCCGGCGGGTGGCCTCTTCGCGGCGTTTTCGCCGTCGAAGCGGATTTTGCGGGACGGCGCCGATCTGTTACGGCGCCACTGCCCCGATTTGTTGGAAGACTGATGCTGAAAACCGTTGCGCTCACCACGATTTCCCGTCCGGACTTTTCTCCCCCTAACGCGCGGCGAAAGGGCTGGGTGAAGGGTCCCGAAGGGGCGTTCAACGCCCCCTTGGCGCGTTAGGCCTTCACCATGGTTCGCGCCATTGCCCTTGGCACTGTCGCCCTCGCGCTGAGCGCTTGCATCGGCGGGACAAACCTTGGCCGCGATGCATTCGTCGGCGATTGGGCCTGTGAGGGAACGCCCGTAACGCTGACGGTGTCCGCCATTCAGCGGGACGGCGCTGAGGAAAAAATCGCCTGGATCGAAACGGGAAAGAACGCAGACTTCGGCCTCTTCACCACGATGGGTGACCGCTACA
>JBCDFB010000180.1:0-6431 GCA_039178655.1 Pseudomonadota bacterium
CGGCCACCTCTCCAGCGGGCCACGCACATAGCAAACCAATCCGCAGCCGTTAAGGGGTAACAAACCATCCCCCCATGGTTGACAGGCCCATGCCACGCCCGCGGCCGAATTTGCAGCCCGTTTGGGGTAAACGAACCTGCCCCATCCCGGAGGTCAGCAGCGTACTGGGCGCGCCCGACACCAGCACCCCACACAGCACCCGACGCCAGCGCCCTGCACCAGCACCAGCACCCGACGCCAGCGCCCGACGCCAGCGCCCGACACGAGCACCCGACGCCAACGCCCCGTCGCCAGTCCCCTCCACCGCCTGACCCCGTACTGCATGCCGCGCCCCCGTTCACAGCGCATGCGCAGCGCGCTACTTCCACCAACGCGGCGCCGCTAAAGTGAGGAGCACCAAGACATGTCTGCCGTCCTGTGGCTCATCAGCGTGCCGTTCAGAGCGCTGGGCTATCTCTTTGTGATCGGGGCCGCGGTCACCGGGTTTTGGGACCTCTGGCTCTCTGTGCGCGATGACAAGATGGTGCTCACATCGCTCGGCGAAACTTGGTTTGCCGTGTCCGCTGACAGTCTCAACCTCGCCCAGGCGGCCATCCAGCGGGGCGTCCACCCCGCAGTCTGGGATCCGGTGATTGTATACTTTCTGAAACTCCCCAGTTTTACGGCATTCCTCATTCTCGCTGCCATCGTCCTGTTGATCGCGCAGCTTCTGTACAGACCTCGATAGGGAGAGCGCCATGAACATCTTCCAGCGCTTCATCAAACCCATGTCCCTGCCCAGCGCGGCGGATGCCCTGCCCGGACGGCCGGACCCCATTCCCACCGCGACCCATCATGCGGTGAACGGCGCGCCGCTGAAGGACACTTGGACCGGCCTTGAGACTGCCGTGTTTGCCATGGGTTGCTTCTGGGGAGCGGAGCGGATCTTCTGGCAAATGGACGGCGTCAGCGTGACGGCAGTGGGCTACATCGGCGGCCACACCCCCAACGCGACGTATCGCGAAGTGTGCTCAGGTCAGACCGGGCATACCGAAGGGGTGCTCGTCGTCTACGACCCGGCGAAGGTCACCTTCGGCGCGCTCTTGAAGGTGTTCTTCGAAGGGCATGACCCGACCCAGGGCATGCGCCAGGGCAACGACGTGGGCACCCAATATCGCTCAGCGATTTTCGTGGAGGGTGAAGCGCGGCAGGCCGAGGCAAAGCGCGCCCTCAAGGCCTACAACGACGCTCTTTCGGCCGCGGGCCACGGGGCCATCACGACGACGATCCACGGCGCCGAGCCCTTTTACTACGCAGAAGAGGACCACCAGCAGTACCTCCACAAGGTGCCTCACGGATATTGCGGCCTCGGCGGCACCGGTGTCGCCTGCCCGGCGCCATCGCCTGCGGCCTGACGCATCTACGGCGCCGACAGCAGCGCCCTGCAACGTTCCGGCAGCCGCGCCAAGGTCAGCTCAGCCTTGGGCTTAGCGTCCGGGTCCGGCGTGTAGGGCGCAGGCGTGAACCAGTAGTCGAGCGGCGCGCCGCAGCCGTCACCGGCAGGAGGCGGACGCTGCCCGCGACAGGCACGCGCCGAAAGCGGGCAGTTGAGCCGCACATGAAAATGCGCATCGTGCCCATACCACGGCCTGATTTTGGAAAGCCAAGCGCGCTCGCCATCGGGCGCCTCGAACGCACAAAGCGCCCGCTTGATGACCGGATGCACGAAGATGCGCGCAACCCGCCTGTCGCGCGCGGCCTCCCGCAATAGCCCTGCAAACCCATCGGTGAGACGGTCAGGATCGATGTCGGTCTTCTCTTCGTTGAGGACGGTGCGGAACGCGTAGTCCTCGCGCGCTTCGGGCGAAAGCCGCTCCTGCGGCATCTGACGGAACCAGAAATCCACGTCGAGGCCGATCTGATGGCTTGTGTGCCCAAAGGACATGGGCCCGCCGCGGGGTTGGCTGAGGTCACCCACCAAAACGCCGCTGAGGCCCAGGCCGGGCGCCTTCGCCGCCAACTCCTCCACAAAGGAGATCAATAAGGGATGGCCCCAGCGCCTATTGCGCGACAGGCGCATGGCTTGCCAGTGGGGTCCGTCCTGCGCCAGTTCGACCGCACCTGCCAGGCACCCGCGCGAGTAGCTGCCGATGGCCGCTGCAGCCTCCCGGCTTGGGGTGTCGATCAGCGAAAAATAGTCCTTGGCGGGCCGCTCGGCCGCGGCTGTGGCACCGGCGGCGAGGACCCAAACGGCGGCAAGGAGCAACCGGCCGATCATTGGCCTGCCACCAGCGCGCGGTAGCCGAACGCCAGCCATTCGGGCCGGATCACATGGCCGCCGTCATGCAGGCACTGCGCCTGCCACACGCCGCCCGGCGCCGCGGCACCATCGCAGCGCAGCGGCTCCGGCGGTGCGAGGGCCTGCGCCTGCGGCTCGCCCGCGCCGCGGGCGCGCAGCGCAGCAAGCGCTAAGGAAACTTCGCCCTGGCGTGTGTCGGCAATGGGCCTGCCGTTCAGCGGAACAACCGTATCGCTCGTGCCATGGATGTGGATGAGCGGCGCATCGCCAAAGCCGCAGTCATCGGGCAGCGGGGCCCAAAAAGTGCCGGCCACCGGCAGAAAACCTGCAAACCGCTCGGGCATCCGGCAGGCGAGCGTCCACGTCATCATCCCGCCGGCAGAAAAGCCTGTCGCCAAAAGCCGCTCGCCGTCGATGGGAAACTTCGTGGTGATCTCATCCACCAGCGCATCGAAATAGGCAGTCTCGCGCCGGTCGTGGACGAAACCTTTGCGCGGCGCGTTGCGGATCAGCCAATCCTCGCCGCCCGATTTGGCCGCAACCAGCGCAACCTTCAGGTCGGCCGCCATTTCACGCATGGCGCCGTTGTTCATGACGCCGGCGGCCGTGCCGCGCCAGCCATGGAGATAGACGATCGCCCCGAACGGCCCGTCACCTTCAGGCAGTGCAATGCGGTAGGTGCGCTCGCCGATCACGCAGTCTGTATCGGGTCCGCAAGCCTCCACGCCAGAGTGCGACAAGGCGAGTAACGCAACCGCTGCCGAGCCGATCAGCGAAAGTCTTAGCACCATAAAGCTCCCCCGCCGCGCCAGTGGCCGCATCCCCCTCGCGCCAAGTTCACTCTCGTGAGGTCACCAGCGCAAGGCCCGGCGGCCGAGTGTACCCTGGTTCAGACAAGGACGCCCGAGATCACATCATCGTCTGTAATGTCCCGGTAAACGAAGCCCGCCGCATCCAGGCGCGCCTTCAGCCCGTCGAAATTGCTGCGCGCATTGGTCTCCACCCCCAGCAAGATGGAGCCAAAGTTGCGCGCGCTCTTCTTCAGATATTCAAAGCGCGTAATGTCATCGTCTGGTCCCAAAAGGTCCAAAAACTCCCGCAAGGCCCCTGGTCTTTGTGGCAAGCGCAGGACGAAGTATTTCTTGAGGCCTGCCGCCCGCAGCGCACGCTCTTTCACTTCAGGCAGCCGCTCAAAGTCGAAATTGCCGCCAGAGGTGACGCACACCACGCGCCGGCCACGGATCCGCTCCGGCGGCAGCGAGCGCAGGGCATCAACCTCCAGCGCGCCGGCAGGCTCAAGAACGATGCCTTCAACGTTCAGCATTTCCAGCATGGTTTCGCAAAGACGGTCCTCCGGCACGAGGATGACCTGCGCCGGGTGCCTGTCCTTCAAAACGGCAAACGGATACTCGCCGATCTGTGCAACGGCTGCACCATCCACAAAAGTGTCGATGGCGCCGAGCGTGACCCGGCGCCCCTCCATCAGGCTGCGCTGGAAAGAGGGCGCGCCGGTGGGCTCCACAAAGACAATTTCCGTGCTCGGCGACAGCGCGCCGAAGACTTGCACCATCCCCGCCGCAAGCCCGCCTCCCCCCACAGGCACCAGCAACATGTCCGGCGGCTCATTCAGATCTGACAGGATCTCAAGCCCGACGCTCGCCTGCCCCTCTATAATGTCGGGATGGTCAAACGGCGGGACCAGCGTCGCCCCCGTCTCTTGCGCAAAAGCGCGCGCGGCAGCGGCCGACTGGTCGAACGTGTCCCCGGTAAGCCTGACGGAGATATTGTCGCCCCCAAAACTCTCCGTCTTGTAGATCTTTTGCTTGGGCGTAGTGACCGGCATGAAGACTGTGCCTTCAACGCCGTAGTGATGGACCACGTAGGAAAAGCCCTGGGCGTGGTTGCCGGCGGATGCGCACACAAAGTTTTTGCGGTCCGGCTCGTGCGCCATCGCTTTGCGGAAAAAATTCGCCGCACCGCGCAGCTTGTAAGATCGTACGGGCGACAGGTCTTCCCGTTTGAGATAAATGCTGGCGTCATACTTTTCCGAAAGGAAAGCGTTTTGCTGCAGCGGCGTCGGCGGCATGAGCGCGCGAAGAGCTCGTGCTGCATCTTCAGCGCCGGCCAGAAACGGGTCAGAAAGGGGTCGTGGCATGATCGTCATGCCCGTGCTCTACCCCCACCGCCCTGACAGCGCCAAGGAAAAAGCCAACTGATGGAACGCCGGCCTTGATTTACGTCGACGCAGACGCCTGCCCCGTGAAGGATGAAGTTGTGCGGGTTGCAGAGCGCTTCCGCGCCAGCGTCGTGATGGTGTCAAATGGGGGGATCAGGCCCCGGCGCGAACCGCTCGTTGAAACGGTCACGGTTCCCGGAGGACCGGACGTTGCCGACAAGTGGATTGCCGAGCGGATCGGACCGGGCGACCTTTGCGTCACGGGCGACATTCCGCTCGCCGCCAAGTGTCTGGAAGCCGGCGCGACCGCGCTTCAGCACAACGGCGAGGTGTTCGACACGGCAAACATCGGCAACCGTCTCGCCATGCGCGACCTGATGGCCGACCTTCGCGCCGCAGACCCGTTCCGGCAGGGGAGCGGCCGCAGCTTCTCAAAGGTCGACCGTTCCCGTTTCCTCCAATCGCTCGACCGGCTCATGCGCCTTGCAGAGCGCCAGCAAGCCGAACGCGGTGCGGGCTAGCCGTACTGCCAGGGCAGAACCACGAAACGGTACCCTTCGCCGTCGCGCACAATGTGCCCTGCACCGGGGAAGGGCATATGCATCCCGGCAATCATCAGCCGATCGCTGACGGCGCGGTCTAAGATCTGTTTGCGGGTTTCCACCGCCACCTCGGGCGCGCCGTCGAACATGATGAAACGCTCCGGATTTGCCATCTGGACCGGCGCTGAGTGAACAATATCACCCCAAATGAGAACCGCATCATCCCCGTCGGCAATCATGAAGCCGGTGTGACCAGGGGTGTGGCCGGGCAGGAACATGGCCTCAACGCCGGGCACCACCTCACCGTCGGCGGAAAAGCGCGTGACGCTGCCCTCGTAAGCGCCAAGGGTTGCCTCAATGGCGTCGATCATCCCGCCGACGCTCGCCGGCAGGGCAGCGCGGGTGGCCGGATCGGTCCAGAACGCGGCTTCTTCTTCGCGCACCAGCACCTGCGCGTTGGGAAACGCTTTGGCGCCGTCTGCGCCGGTCATCCCGCCAATGTGGTCCGGGTGAAGATGGGTGATCAGAACCGCGCTGATGTCGTCCCCGGAAACGCCGGCGGCAGCAAGGTTCTCGCTGAGCTTACCCGCGGTCGGCGCCATCGCCGAAGTCGCGCCGCTGTCGATCAGCACCAGGCCGTCACCCGTATCCACCAGGTAAGCGTTCACCGGGGCCGCGTAAGGCGCATCCTCCGGCAGGAAGGCATCGCGGAGGGAGGCGGAAAACTCCTCCTCCGACACGTTCGGAAATACCTGCGCGCCGAGCTGCAAATGACCATCCGCCAGGGCGGTGACGGTTTTGTTGCCGATGGTGATGCGATGGAATGCCGGGGCTTGCCCACCCGCCGGCGCAGGCTCGTTAGCGAGCGCAACTGTGGTCGGGGCAAGGGTCGCGCCCAAGCCGGCGCCAGCGGCCCCAGCAAAGAACGTCCGGCGGTTGATACTCATCATGGTCGTCTCCTCGCGTCGCGTCCTGCGGCGACGGGCGATCAGCTAGGCCGCCGGAGACGCACCGCAAGGGCGCATCAGCGCTCCGTGATCTGCGCGGCCGGAGCGTGGTTGAAGGCGCGCGGCCCTTTGCGTATGACCCGCGCGTCCCCTGAAATCGAGAGTTCACCTCGTGACCTTCACTCCGCGCGTCTTTTCAGGCGTCCAGCCGACCGGAAGCCTGACGCTGGGCAACTACCTGGGCGCCATCCGCCGCTTCGTTGCCATGCAGGCCGACTTTCCGTGCATCTACTGCGTGGTTGACATGCACGCCATCACCGTCGCCCAGCCCCCGTCGGCACTCATTGATGCAACCCGCCACGTGACCGCAGCCTTCCTCGCAGCGGGGATCGACCCGGAAAAGAACATCGTCTTCAACCAAAGCCAGGTCGCAGCGCACGCAGAGCTTGCCTGGATCTTCAACTGCGTGGCCCGCATGGGCTGGCTGA
>JBCDFB010000181.1:0-6410 GCA_039178655.1 Pseudomonadota bacterium
CCCGGTGGAAATCCCGCGGCGCAAGGGCGAGCCCACCATGGTGGACGAGGACGAGCATCCGCGCGAGACGACGCTTGAGAAGCTTGCAGCGCTGCGCGCGCCGTTTCGGGCCGGTGGATCGGTGACGGCTGGGAATGCCTCCGGCGTCAATGACGGGGCTGCAGCGCTCCTTCTGGCGTCCGAGGGGGCGTGCAAGCGCTTCGGGTTCACGCCGCTTGCACGGGTTGAGGGGTGCGCCACGGCGGGGGTTGCGCCGCGCGTGATGGGGATCGGCCCGGTTCCCGCCGCAGAAAAGCTCCTGGCGCGCGGTGGCGCGGCCATCGGCGACTTTGACCGGATCGAACTCAATGAGGCCTTTGCCGCGCAGGCGCTGGCGGTCCTTCGGGGTCTGGGGGTGCCCGACGATGCGGCCCATGTGAACAGCCATGGCGGCGCCATTGCGCTTGGCCATCCGCTTGGGATGTCCGGCGCGCGGCTGGTGGGCACTTTGGCCATGGACATTGCTGCGGGGGAGGCAAAGCGCGGGCTTGCCACCATGTGCATCGGCGTCGGTCAGGGGATCGCCATGGAATTGGCCGCGGCGTGAGCACTGCAACGCTTGCCGGTGCTGCTGCGGGCAACAAGGCAACGCGCAAAGGGCTCGACAAGCCGCTCGTCAAAAGGTTCTGGCGCGAGCATTTGGCCAAGCACCGGGTCACCCTGGCCTTTACGCTGGTTGCCATTGCGTTCGTGGCGGCGGCGACAAGCCTTTACCCGCTCATCATCAACTGGGCGTTTGACGCCTTTGCCGACAAGAGCCCTTGGGCGATCAACACTTTGCCGTGGATCATCTTGTTTGCGGCGACGCTCAAGGGTGCCTCGCTTTATGCCCAGGTGTCGCTGACCCAGCGTGTGGTGACGCGCATGGAGGCGGATCTGCAGAAACGCCTTTACGCGCATTTGCTGACCGCGGATTTGGCGCAAGTGGCCGCCCAGAGCCCGGCTGCGTGGACACAGCGCTTTACCACCGACGTTCAGTACATCCGCCTGGCGGTGACGCGGGTCATCGCCATCCTGATCCGCGACGGGCTCACCATCTTGGCGCTGTTCGGCACCATGATTTATCTCGATTGGGTGCTGTCACTGATTGCGCTGGTGATCTTGCCGCTGGCGCTGATCCCCATCACGCGGATCGGCAAGCGGCTGCGGCGGGTGTCCCGCTCCACCCAGGAGCATACGGGCGAGATGGCGAGCCTCACGGCGGAGACGTTTGCCGCTGCGCGCGTCGTCAAAACCTTTCGCCTTGAAGATTATTTGCGTACTCGGGCGGACGGGGTGTTTGAAGAGTTGCGCGGCCTCAGGCTGCGCGCGGCCCTTGCCAAGGGGCGCATGGAGCCTGTGCTTGAGGCGCTGGGCGGCGCTGCGGTGACGGCGATCCTGCTCGTCATCGGGTGGCGCATTCTGGCCGGCACCAGCACCATTGGCGAGTTCACCGGGTTTTTGGGCGCGCTCCTCATCGCTTCCCAGCCCATGCGGGCGCTCGGCAACCTCAACGCCGTGGTTCAGGAAGGGATGGCTGCTCTGCGGCGCACCTATGATGTGCTGGATGCGCCGGCCACCGTGACCGACCGGCCGGCAGCGCGGGTGGCAGGTTTCGGCGCCGACGCGGTGCGGTTCGACGGGGTGACGTTCGGCTACGGCGCAGGGGCGTCGGCGCTGCACGATGTGTCGTTCGAGGCGCCTGCCGGGGCAACGACCGCCATCGTCGGGCGCAGCGGCGCCGGCAAATCCACAGTCTTCAACCTTGTGCCGCGGCTCTATGATCCGTCGGCGGGCGTCGTCTCCATCGGCGGGCAGGATGTGGGCGGGGTCACGCTTGCCTCCCTGCGGGAGCGGATCGCCGTCGTGTCGCAAGAGGTGGTGCTGTTTGATGACACGGTGGAGGCAAATATTGCGCTTGGCCGCCCGGGCGCTGAGCCAAAGGCCATTGAGGAGGCTGCAAAGCAGGCGGGCGCACACGACTTCATCGCGGCGCTTCCTGATGGGTATGCCACCTCGGCGGGTGTGCGCGGCGAGCGGTTTTCCGGCGGGGAGCGGCAGCGCATTGCCCTTGCCCGCGCCTTCTTGAAGGATGCGCCCATTCTGCTGCTCGACGAGGCGACCAGCGCGCTGGATGCGGAGGCGGAGGCGGCGGTGAAGGCGGCGCTGCGCGCGCTCTCCCGCGGGCGCACGACGCTGGTGATTGCCCATCGACTCTCCACCGTGCGCGCGGCTGAGCGGATCGTGGTGCTCGACGCGGGGCGCGTCGCCGAGGTGGGTACGCACCAGGAACTGGTGGCCGCGGGCGGGCTTTACGCACACCTTCACCGCATCCAGTTGGAAGACGACTGAGATTATTCGCGGCGCAGGAGGGAGAGGAGCGTGTCGCCGGCGCGGTTGGAGACGAACGAGGCTTTGAGCGCCGCAGGGTCGTAGTGGTCCGTCACCCAGGTGCGAAGGTCGATGCCCCTCGCCTCGCCGGTCGTCTCGAACGCGTCGAGGAACGCGTCGAGGATGCCGGTTTTGGCGTGGCGGATGTGGCCGTAGCGCAGCGAGAGTTCTTTCCGCGCGATGGCGACCGGTGCGCCGTCCACGATGATGCGAAAGAGCGCTGCGCCGAGGCCGGCCCGGTCCGCGCCGGACTTGCAGTGGAGGAGGATCGGCCGCTCCAGCTGCGGGAAGCGGTCGAGCGCGGTGTAGAGGCTGTCCTTTGGCGGTGCGCCGCGGGACCACATGACGATCCGCTCGAAGTTGAGGTTGTGCCGGGTGCAGGCTTCCTGCTCCAGCAGGTCACCGCCGTTGCCCTCACCCCGCAGCGACAGGACGGTGCGGATGCCCCGTTGCGCGGCCCAGCGGATGTCGCGGGGGGAGGGTTGGGCGGAGCGCCACAGGTCAGGCGTCACCTGACGGCGGTTGCGGTAGGCAAGGCGCAGAAAGCCGTGGTCGGACAGCAGGAGACTTGCCCATGCTTCGCGCCGGTCCTGCGCTGTTTCCAGGGGTCGCTGCCAGCGGGCGCGCCTAGCCCTGCGGCGCGCCTTGACGGCTTCGCTGGCGTTGCTCACTCCGCTCGGCTCGCTCAGTCGCCTGCGGCGAGGCCGCCGGGCCGGCGCGGGTCGCTGGCGCCGGTCAATGATCCGTCGGACTGGACGCGGATGGACTGGGTGGCGCCCATGGTGCGCTCGGTGCGCACGTCGTGGCCCATCTCCTCCAAAAGGCGGATGGTGTCGAAGGAGATGCCTTCCTCGATCCTGAGATAATCCGGAAGCCACTGGTGGTGGACGCGCGGGGCGGCCGTCGCCGTTGCGATGTCTTTGCGGTGGACCGTGGTGTTCAGGATGATTTGCATCGTGGTGGTGATGATGCGGCTGCCGCCGGGGGAGCCTGTCACGAGGCGAACTTTGCCATCCTCCAGCACAATCGTCGGCGTCATCGAGGAGAGCGGGCGCTTGCGGGGCTCAACGGCGTTCGCCGCACCGCCGACGAGGCCATAGGCGTTGGGGACGCCGGGTTTTGCGGAGAAGTCGTCCAGCTCGTTGTTGAGGAGGACGCCGACGCCCTCTGCCGCAAAGCCCACGCCGAAGGAGAAGTTGAGCGTGTAGGTGTTGGAGACGGCGTTTCCATCGCCATCAATGACGGAGAAGTGGGTGGTTTCCTCGCTCTCTTCAGGGAGTTTACCGGGGTCTGCGGCGATCTCCTCGCTCGGCGTTGCACTCTGTGGATCGATTTCGTCGCGCAGGGTGGCCGCGTATTCTTTGGAGGTGAGGGCCTCGACGGGGACATCCACAAAGTCCGGATCGCCGAGATAGACAGCGCGGTCAGCGTAGGCTCTGCGCTTGGCTTCGGCCATGGCGTGGATCATGTCGGCGCTGTTGAGGCCGTAGGTGCCGAAGGGGGCATCCTCCAGGATGTTGAGCATCTGGATGAGGTGGACGCCGCCGGAGCTTGGCGGGGGCATGGAGACGATGGTGTAGTCCTTGAAGGTGCCGGTGACCGGCTCGCGCACCCGCGGGGTGTAGGCGGCAAGATCCTCAACGCTCATGCGCCCGCCAAAGGCGTTGACGGTGTTGACGATCGCTTCCGCCACAGGGCCTTCATAGAACCCAGCCGGTCCCTGGTCGGCGATGCGTTGAAGCGTCTGGGCCAGCGCCGGCAATTTCAGGGTGTCGCCGGCCGCAGGGGCACTGCCGCCCGGATAAAACATCTCGGACGCTTCGCCGTGGGCCGTGAGCCGCTCTTTAAGGCGCGGCACTTCCAGGATGCTGGCAAGGGCGGGGGAGACCACGAAGCCGTCGCGGGCAAGGGCGATGGCGGGCGCGATCAGTTCGGCGAGGGTGAAGTTCCCCGAGCCGTAGCGCTCATGGGCGAGGGCAAGGCCGGCGACGGTGCCCGGCACGCCAACCGCGAGGCCGGAGCTGCGCGACTTTTGCGGGTCGGCGTTACCGTCTTCATCCAGGAACATGTCCCGGTCCGCGGCGGCAGGGGCCGTCTCGCGGTAGTCGATGGCAATATTCTGCCCGGTTTCGGCAAGATGGATGACCATAAAGCCGCCGCCGCCGATGTTGCCGGCGCGCGGCAGCGTCACAGCGAGGGCGAAGGCGGTTGCCACGGCCGCATCAACGGCGTTGCCGCCGGCGCGCAGAATTTCGCGCCCCACGCGGCTCGCCTCTGCCTCCTGGCTCACCACCATGTGCCGTTCTGCCGCGACGGGATGAAAGCGCTGCTTTTCCACCGCCTGGCCGGACGCTGGGGCGACGGGCAGAGCAAGACACGCCGCGGTGCAGATGACCCGCGCGCCGGCGCGAAGCTGAAAGCGCCGCTCAGCAAACTTCATTGTCTTCTCCTGTGGCATCGGCGGGGAAGGAGGCGCCGGAACGTGGCAACCGGGCACAATTTTGAATTGTTTCGGGGCGGAATGACGCGACGTGCGGTCGAGAGGGCTGCTTTCCCATCTCACATGGTGTAACGCTTTCTGAGATGCGCGAATATTGCCGGCCGTTTCTGCTGGGGAAGGCCCGTCGCCATCGGCACGCCAGCATTCTGTTTGGGGGCAGAATGACCACACGGACGTTGCACGAGCGGGCGCTGGAAAGCGTCCCCGTCTCGCTTGTTATCACCAACCCGCTGGTGCGCGACAATCCCATCATCTTCGTCAATTCCGCCTTCACGCGGCTGACGGGCTATTCGCCCGAAGTCACCATCGGGCGCAACTGCCGATTTCTGCAGGGCACCGACACCGACCAGACCGCCGTGCGCACCCTGCGCGATGCGGTCTCCGAAGGCAGGGAGGTGGCGGTCGAACTCCTCAATTACCGTGCCGACGGAACGACTTTTCTGAACGATATTTTGATCACGCCACTCCACGATGAGGCTGGAAAGCTTCAGTATTTTTTGGGCGTGCAGCGGGTGCGCAGCGCGAGCGACACCCGCCATGAGGCGCAGCGCCCGTCCGACACGGCGCTGCCGGAGATCCATCACAGGGTCAAAAACCACCTTGCAATGGTGGTGGGAATGATCCGCATGCAGGCACGCCAGGCCGAGCATACATCGGTTGAAAACTATGACGCACTGGCCCGGCGGATCGAGACGCTGCAGCTTTTGTACGACGAGATGACTGCCGCCGGAGACGGGCGGGAAGGCAGCGCAGTGTCGCTGGGCGCCTATGTGTCGCGCATTGCAACCACCGTCGCCTACCTCGACGGGCGAGAGAGTGTGCGCCTCAACCTTGATGTGGACGACATCAG
This sequence comes from Pseudomonadota bacterium, assembly GCA_039178655.1. Classification (GTDB taxonomy): domain Bacteria; phylum Pseudomonadota; class Alphaproteobacteria; order Rhizobiales; family Amorphaceae; genus Acuticoccus. The sequence goes on from JBCDFB010000181.1 coordinate 5,760, forward strand.
TGCGCCCATCGATACCGCGGCCCAGGCGGGTCTTCTGGTGTCGGAGCTTTTGACCAACGCCTACCAGCATGCCTTCGCGCCCGGCACGCCTGGCCTTCTGGAGGTGCGCCTTCACAAGCTGAGCGAGGGTGCCATCCGCCTGCAGGTGGCGGACGACGGGGTGGGCATCCCGGGAGAACTTGCCTGGCCGGACAACGGCAATCTGGGCGGGCGGATTGTGAATGCGCTGCTGTCCGGGCTCGACGCGACGATTGCGGTGAGTGCGCCCGGCCGGGGCACGGTGATGACGGTGGACTTGCCGCCGCCCACCTTTTCGCCGGCGCTGACGGACGATCAGGTTCCCGACGCGGCCGCCTCCGGGATGCACCCCAAGGCGTAGCAGACCGCTGACAGGTCCGTGTGCTCCAAGGCGGCGTCTGCGGCGGTCCGCACCTGGGGCTTTGCCCGCCACGCAATGCCAAGGCCGGCCGACTGGATCATGGGAAGGTCGTTTGCGCCATCGCCGAGGGCGGCCGATTGGGTGAGCGGGATGCCAAGGGCCGCACACTCGGCCTGGAGCCGCTCGCGCTTGGCGTCCGCACCCAGGATGGGTTGGGCGAGCGCGCCCGTAAGCAGACCCTCTGCCGCCAGGAGGCGGTTGGCGTGGTGGGC
>JBCDFB010000182.1:0-6400 GCA_039178655.1 Pseudomonadota bacterium
CGCCCGAGGTCCCCTTTGAAGATGCAGACCTTAGCCCCATGGCCCGCTCCTTCTACGGCGACACCAAGCGCATCCGAAACACCAGGATCACGTCCGAACTCGGCGTGAACCTCACCTACCCCACTTACCGAGAGGGCCTCACAGCCCTGTGGCAAAGCGGAGCCTGGAAGTGACGGTTGAACCCCGAGGCGCGGGATGACACCTTTTGGAGCTAGATGGTCTTAGTAAGATTTATCGGCTTCCAGGATAGGCGGACAGTTTCAGATGACTATTCGCGTAACACGCGTTGGGGACGAGATCGTGGTGTCGGTCCCAAAGAACATAGCCGAAACCCTGGGTATCGGCGAAGGCAGTATGCTCGAAGCGACAGCGACAGAAAACGGCATTGAGCTTCGCCCATCTGGCGCTCAACAAGATTTCGTTAAGGCATACACAGAGACGATTGATTACTTTACACCACTTTATCGTAAATTGGCTGAGTGACAACGTACCCGTCTGTCACGACGGTACTTTTGATCCATCGAGACCAAATCAAACGCTTTGGCGGCGCCATCGAGATCCGCGACCATGGAGCACTCGAAGCCGCATTGGCACGCCCCAAGACTGGTTACTATGCGGATCTGATCGAAGAGGCCGCCGCGCTTTGGGAGAGCCTTGCGCAGAACCACCCATTTGTGGACGGCAATAAGCGAACGGCATTTGCCGTGATGGCTGCATTCCTCCGCGTAAACGGCATGCAGCTAGACGTGAGCCCCAGCGATGCATTTAGCTTTATTGATGAGCAGTATCGAAACGGAACGTTCCAATTTCAAGAACTGTTGACGTGGCTCAGGAGCCACGTCCGACAGAGCTAGAGCGGCTGGGTTTCGCGTGTGCCTTACGCTGCTGAAATGGCCTGGGCGTGCTGGCGGCGCTTGGCGCTTAGCTTGTTGACCGCGGCGACATAAGCCTTGGCCGAGGCGACAAGCGTGTCCACATCGGCGCCGCGGCCGGATTCGATCCGCCCATTCGCCTCCAGACGCACGGAAACCTCCGCCTGGGCATCCGTCCCCTCAGTAACCGCGTGCACCTGGTAAAGCTGCAGCTTGGCCTCATGCGGCATGATCTTTTTCACCGCGTTGAAGACCGCATCCACCGGACCCGTGCCAGTTGCCTCCTCGGTGACGTGTTTGCCACCCACATCCATCACCAAAATGGCCTTTTGCGGCCCGCCCGTGCCGGCAATGACGGTGAGGCTCAACACGTGTGAGCGCTCGTGGCTCTCGGTGATCTGATCGTCGATGAGAGCTTCGATATCCTCGTCGTAGACATGCTTCTTGCGGTCAGCCAACGCCTTGAAGCGGCGGAATGCCTCCTGCAGCGCGTTATCGCCAAGCCCAATTCCCAGCTCTTCCAGCTTCTGGCGGAACGCATGGCGGCCGGAATGCTTGCCCATCACAAGAGAGGTCTTGTGCACCCCCACATCCTCGGGCCGCATAATCTCGTAGGTTTCCGCGTGCTTGAGCATCCCGTCCTGGTGAATGCCCGACTCGTGCGCAAATGCATTCTTCCCGACGATGGCTTTGTTGTATTGCACCTGAAAGCCGGAAGCGACGGCAACCAGTTTTGACGCGCGGGTCAGCTGGCTGGCATCCACCTGGGTGGCGTAGGGAAGCGCGTCTCCCCGTGTCTTAATCGCCATCACGATTTCTTCGAGGGCAGCGTTGCCCGCCCGCTCGCCGAGGCCGTTGATGGTGCATTCAATCTGCCGGGCGCCGCCTTCGACACCGGCAAGCGCATTCGCGACAGCAAGGCCGAGGTCATCGTGGGTGTGGGTCGAGAAGACGACGCCGCCCGCCCCTTCAACATCCCGCATGGCCTCGAACATGGCCCGATACTCGCCAGGCGTTGCGTAGCCCACGGTGTCGGGCAGGTTGATGGTGGTCGCCCCCTGGCGGATGGCGACGGCAACGCACGCCTTTAGGTAGTCGATGGGCGTGCGCGTGGCGTCCATGGCGGACCATTCCACATCGTCCACCAGGTTGCGGGCCTGGGCGACGGTGCGCTCGATGATGTCGAGCACCTCGTCCTGGCTCTTCTTCATCTGGTGCTCCAGATGGATGGGCGAGGTGGAAACAAACGTGTGAATGCGCGGCCGCTTCGCGTGGCGGACCGCTTCGCCGGCGCGATCAATGTCGGCGGGAATGGCCCGCGCGAGCCCCGCGACGACGGAGTTCTCCACCTGTCGGGCGATTTCGCTGACGGCTTCAAAGTCACCGTCGGAGGCGATGGGGAAGCCAGCCTCGATAATGTCGACGCCCATCTCGTCCAGCAGGAGAGCGATGGAGATTTTCTCGTCAAGCGTCATGGATGCGCCGGGGGATTGCTCGCCGTCGCGCAAGGTCGTGTCGAAGATTTTGATGTCGGTGGTCATGGCCTGTCCTTACCGGACCCAATTGTCAGTGATGGCGTGGTGACAATGTCCCCTGAGCGGGCGCCCCAGGGGGACGTCCGACGCTCAGGGGCTGGTAAGGAGAAGCCGCGCGAAAAGCGCACTCGGTGGAGTGCGCAGCGCCCCAGCGTTGGTTTGACCAATCAATGCCATAACGCGGCTATAGCGAAATTCGCACCGCGCGGGAAGGCCCCGTCATGCGGCGGGGCAGCGTGGCGTCAGTTGCCGCCCGGCGTCAGGAGCACACGGACCCTCGATTGGGAGGTCACGCGCGCCACACCCGTGTCCAACGACACGGTGAGGGTGTCTCCCGTCACCACATTTCCCTCCTGGTTGAGGGTAATGCCGCCGTTCAGCGAGATGGTTCGCGCGTCGAAATTTACCTCGCCCGTATCGCCGGTTGCGGACTGGCCGTCCGCAGAGATGATGACGCCGCCTTCCGCTTCCAGGCGCGAGATGCGCTGGTTTTGCGGTGTTGTGGGGTCCTGACCCGCCTCAGGCAGCGCTCTGGCGGCGTAATGCACCGTGAGCCGCGCTGTCTCCAGCGCCGCACCCTCCTGCTTCACCACCACGTTGCCGGTGAACACCGCAATGTTCGCCCGATCCTGCACCTCCAGCGCATCCGCCTCGATTTCGATCGGCGCGGCTGAATTGGAACCGAACTGCGCGAAGCCGGTCTCAAACGTTTGTGCCCCGGCATGGGGCACTGCCATGGCGAGAGTTGCGGCAAGGGCAAATAGGAGGGCGGCGCGCCGGTGGAGGCGGTGCGTCGGGCGGGGCATGCGGGTCTCTCCGACATCAGGTCCCGCTGAAGGGGACGAAATCAGTTTGTCCCTGTGGCGGGACGGCGGTGGCGGCGCATCGGTCAAAGCGCTGGTGCGATAGTGATGGATACGCCTTGCGACAGCCGGATGAAAGCGCCCCCCTCGGTCACGCTAATGGCACCGGCGCGGATATGGCCGCGGGGCGAGACAATCTCGATCGCACCGTCCGAATCGACCCTGCCATCGCGCAGGCGCACCGTGGCCGCCGACAACGACACCTCGTTGCCGTCCGTGGAGGTAATGGACACACCGTCGGCAAGGGTGAGGATCTCCGTGTCGGTATCATATGCGGCACTTTCGCCGGTGATGGACACGCTGGCGCCATCCCCCATGTCGAGCTCGGCGAACAAGCCCTCCAGCGACAGACGGGAAGGGTTGATGAGGCTTTGGATGGCGCGGTCGGCCATCACCTGGTAGCGGCGCCCCTCGCCAAGGTGGCCGGCAAGCCGAGGCTCGTTCATCACCAGGCCGTCCGCACTCAGGGAAAGTCCGGCAAGGGCGCTGAGGGGAAACAGCTTCGGCAGTGCAGCGGTCATCACCAACACGCCGAGCATCACAAAGCCAAGGGACGGCAGGACGATGCGCAATCGCCGCACACGACGGGTGTGGCGCAGTGCGCGCGAGCGTTCCCGATCACGCTCCCTCGGGAGAGCCAAACCCTCGGCGCCGCGGGGAATGTCGACAACCGCGGCGTCAGTCATGAATGGGCAAAAATGTCGGTGCCGGCCCAACCTGCTCGGTCGAGTGCCACGCGGGTCGGCAGTGCATCAAAAACACCTTGTGCAAGCGTTGTGCGCCCTTCGCGCTCCAACATGGCAACAAGTTTGTCCTTTATGGCGTGAAGGTGAAGGACATCTGACGCCGCATAGACCCTTTGGGCGTCGGTCAGCGTTGGGGCGCCCCAGTCGCTGGATTGCTGCTGCTTGGAAAGATCTTCGCCGATCAGCTCCCGCGCGAGCTCCTTCAGCCCGTGGCGATCCGTGTAGGTGCGTGCAAGGCGGGAAGCGACTTTTGTGCAGAAAACCGGGCGCGTCATGATCCCGAAGGTTGCAAGGAGCAGGCCCATGTCAAACCGGGCAAAGTGGAACAACTTCTCGATGCTCTCGTTGGCGAGCAGCGCCTCAAGGTTAGGCGCACGGGTCTGACCTCGCTCGATTTGCACGAGGTCCACGTTGCCGTCCCCGGTGGACAGCTGGACGACGCACAGCCGATCCCGATGCGGATCAAGCCCCATGGCCTCTGTGTCTAAAGCCACAACGGCAGGACCCTCAATGGGCGCTGGCAGATCCCGCTGATGAAGGCGTATACTCACAAAAAACACTCGCTCGGTTCGTAGGCTGTGATGGGGCCCGCGCCGATGCCATTCAATGGTGCCGCCCAATTCTGACGGATTTTCGCAAGATGTTTGCTTGGCATGTGTCTCAGTTGACGCATTGTGTAGCTTTTCTGAATTTAGTCACAGGAATCTCGCTGGCGCTTGTCCGCCTCGGCCTCGTCATCATGGCGATTTCGTGGTCCGCTGGCGCCATCGCCTCCCAAGGTGAGACGCCGCTGCCTGATGGCAGAGAGACCGACGTTCAATCCACCGCTGACGACGCAGATCTCTCCGCCGAGGAAAAGGCACGCCGCGACACCGACGAACTCTGCCGGCTCCTTACCGGTGCGGCGGACAAGCACGGCCTCCCCCACGACTTTTTTATTAGGCTGATCTGGAAAGAGAGCCGCTTCAACGCGGGTGCTGTGAGCCCGGTGGGGGCACAGGGAATTGCCCAGTTTATGCCGGGAACGGCGCGGATCCGCGGCCTTAAAAACCCGTTCGACCGTGAGGAGGCGCTTTATGCATCAGCCTCGTTTCTGGCCGACCTTGAAGAGAGGTTCGGCTCCTGGGGCCTTGCCGCGGCAGGCTATAATGGCGTGCCGAACCGGGTGCCCCCGTTCGTGGAAGGCTCTGCGGGCCTTCCGTACGAGACCATCGACTACGTGTTTTCCATCACCGGCCGCAGCGCCCACCATTTGGCGCTGAAGGCGCGCCGGGCGCAAAAAGCGCAGGAGGGCCAGGCCGCCGACACCGGGACGAAGACCACGACCGAGACAGTGGCCGAGAGGGGGGCCGAGGTTGCTGCACCGGACAACTGGCGCCGCCGCGGCGCGCTGGAGCCCGTCGCCGCGGTCGCGGCGGTGGATGGTCCGCACGCGCTTCTGCCCTATCCGCCGCCCATGCGGCCTGACTTTTTTCCCGCAAGGGCCGACTGCCCTGTGCTCATTGCGCGGCTGGGCCGTGTGAAGGATGTGCGCCCGCCGTCCGGCGGCGGGGGATGGACCGTGTGGGGCGCCCAGGTCGCCGGTCATCCCAAGCGGTCTGTGGCCATGCGCCAATATGCGCGCATTAAGCCTCGGCTACCCCAGGATTTGGTTGCGCAGGGGCCGCGTGTGATTGTGCGCCGGTTTGCAGCGCGCGGGCGCCTTCCCATCCACGCGGTACAGTTCGCCGCCCCCAATCGGGCGGCAGCCCAGGCGCTCTGCCGGCGCATCTCAAAAAGCCTCGCCCCGTGCGTGGTCGTGCGCAACGGCTGAAGGATTTTCTGTCTCTTAGGCGCGGCCAGGATGCTCCCGTCTTGTCAGACGAAAGGCGCTTAGGGGGCACGAGCACCCGGCCACCCGACCCCGCTTGGGAAGCGGAGGCGCCGGGCAACGGCTGGAAGGCGCATACGCCTTATCGCTCAGATTGACTTAAGTCTGGGCGGGATATGCGCCAGTGACGGTTACTCGGCTGCGGAAAGGTCGTCGTCCGGGCTCTGCGCATCGCCGTCGGGCTCAGGCGCACCGGTAATGCGGTCGGCGATCAGCCCGGCGCTTTGGCGCACAGCCGCCTCAATGGCATCGGCCACATCAGGGTTATCGCGCAGGAACTGCTTGGAATTCTCCCGCCCCTGGCCAAGCCGCTGGCTGTCATAGGAGAACCACGCACCCGACTTCTCCACAATCCCGGCCTTCACGCCAAGGTCCAAAAGCTCGCCGAGCTTGGAGACCCCCTCGCCGTACATGATGTCGAACTCCACCTCGCGGAACGGCGGGGCGAGCTTGTTCTTCACCACCTTCACGCGGGTCTGGTTGCCCACCACCTCATCGCGATCCTTGATGGAGC
>JBCDFB010000183.1:0-6375 GCA_039178655.1 Pseudomonadota bacterium
CGCCGACTCCTGCTCGATGTGGCAGTGGGTCTCGATGGCGCCGGGGAGCACGTGCTTGCCCGTCGCATCGATGACCGTGCCGGTCTCCGGCAACTCGGCGGCAAGCGCCGTGATCTTCCCGCCGAGGACGCCCACGTCGGCGCGCATGGTGTCTGACGCGGTGACCACAGTCCCGCCTTTGATGACCGTGTCGAACTTCACCCCCTGTCCTCCTTCGCGCTCAGGCTCTGCCAATCGGGGATCGGCAGGTCGTAAGGGTCGGAGAGTTTTGCGTACCCTGTCGCGAAGAGGCGCGCCACAGGATCAAAGTGCGGGACGCTCATCCGCTTGCGGTCGTTCTCAAAGAGCCCGGGCCTGGCGCACAACGCGCGCACTTCGCCGATGACAAGATGGCGCTCCGGCCCCAGGGCGCGCGCTTCGAACAGCGCGCATTCAAGCGACACCGGCGCGTCTGCAAGCCGCGGGATTGACACTGTCTCGCCGGGCGCAAGCTTCAGCCCCAGAACCTCAGGCTCGCTGATTTCCGGCGGAAAGCCTGCCGCGGTCGCCACCATGATTTCCGCCAGCGCGCTGTCGGCAATGTTCACGGTGAACTCGCCTGCGGTCTCGATGTTGTTGAGCGTGTCTTTGCGCTCCCCGCCCGGCCGCCTGTTCATGCCGATGATGACGAGGGCGGGATCCTCGGAAAATACGTTGAAGAAAGAGAACGGCGCGGCGTTCACCACGCCGTTCGGGTCGCGCGATGTGATCCACGCCACAGGCCGGGGGATGACGGCCGCGCACAGCATCTTGTAGCGCTCCTGCGGGGTGAGCGCGTCGAACCTGAAAACGCTCACGGATAGTTACGCAGGCGGGCGCGCTTCGGTCTGACTGGCGATGAGACCGTAGTGCTCGATCCGCCGGTGGGCGGCGAAGTTGAAGATCGTGCTCTTGCCGAACACCGTCGCATCCAGGTCACACTCGGCAACCACCAACTCGTCATCCTCCGTCTTCCCTTCGGCAACAATTTTGCCGTTGGGATCAACAATCATGGTGCCGCCCATCAGATGGTGGCCGTCTTCCGTGCCGGCCTTCGCAACGCCGATCACCCAGGTGGCGTTTTGGTAGGCGCCTGCCTGCAAAGAAAGCTTGTGGTGGAACATGCGGTCCTCCGCCGCCTCGTCCTTGCTTTCGGCGTTGGCGGACGGGGTGTTGAAGCCCAGCATCACCATCTCAACGCCCTGAAGACCCATCACGCGGTAGGTCTCAGGCCAGCGGCGATCGTTGCAGATGCACATCCCCATCACGCCGCCCAGCGCCTTGTAGACGGGAAAGCCCAGATCGCCCGGTTCGAAGTAGCGCTTCTCCAAGTGCTGGTGGGCGCGGTTGTCGTCCCACTCCGCATGGCCCGGCAGGTGGACCTTGCGGTATTTGCCAACAATCGTGCCGTCCTTCTCCACCAGGATGGAGGTGTTGAAGTGCTCACCGTCCGGCGTCAGCTCGGCAAAGCCGAAGGAGATGGCAATGCCGTGTTTCTTGGCGAGGTCGAACAGCGGCTGCGTTGCGGCGTTGGGCATTTCCTTTTCGAACCAGTGGTCGAAGTCGGAACGGTCTTCCGCGTACCAGCGGGGGAAGAAGGTGGTGAGCGCCAGCTCGGGAAAGACGACGAGGTCGCAGTTCTGGTGGGCGGCTTGCTCCAACAGCGCAATCATCCGCGCGACCACCTGTTGCCGCCCGTCGGCCTTTTGGATGGGCCCCAGCTGGGCGGCGCCGACTTTCACGATGCGCATTCCATACTCTCCGTAGTTTCTGAGAACTTACGCCAGGCGCCGTTCCATGCGGCTTACCAGGCGCACGAACGGCCACAGGATGACGAGGTAGATGAGCGCCGCCGCCACGATGGGCGAGGCGTTGAAGGTGACCGAGCGTGCCATATCCGCCTGATAAAGGAGTTCGGCGAGGGAGACCACGCTGGCAAGTGAGGTGAGTTTGACCACCTCAACCGTGTTGGAAATGAGGTCCGGCAGAACGTTGCGCACCGCCTGGGGCAGGACGACGTAGACCATCGTCTGGGCGGAGGAGAGCCCCGTGGAGCGCGCCGCCTCCCTCTGCCCTGCGCCGATGGACTGGATGCCGGCGCGGTAGATCTCTCCATAGTAGGCGCTGTTGTTGAGGAGGAAGGCGATGGCGACCGCCTCCAGCGGGGATGGGCGGATCCCCGCAAACGGCAGCCCGGAAAAGACGAAGATGAGGAGCACCAGCGGCGGCAGGGCGCGAAAGAAGTCCACATAGGCGACGGCGGGCCAGCGCACTGAGCGACGGTGGGAGAGCGAGAGTAGCGCCGCGGCAATGCCGGAGAGGAGACCAAGCGGGATGACGATGGCGCAGATGAGGAGCGTCATCACCAGGCCGTCCACCAGCATGGGCCAGGCGGCGCGCATGATCTCCAGGTTGAAGAATTGCTGCTGGAGCGCCTCCATCAGGCGCGCTTCCAGGCAAAGCGCGTCTCCACCCAGCGTGACACGATGACGAGCGGCAGGAACAAAATGACGTAGGCGATGGCCGCCACCATGAGGGGCGAGGCGTTGCCGGAGAAGGATTGCGCGGTGGTTGCCGCGCCAAGGAGGTCAGACAGGCCGATCACCATGCCGAGCGCGGTCATCTTCGTGATTGCAATGGCGCGGTTGGTGAGCGGCGCGACGGTGAGGCGGACGGCCTGGGGCAGGATCACCCACACCAGCGCTTGGGTGAAGGAAAGCCCGGTGGAACGCGCCGCCTGCCACTGCCCGGTATCGACAGAGGTGATGCCCGCCCAGAAAATCTCTTCGGCGAAGGCGGCAAGGGTCAACCCCAGCACGATCCAAATGGTCATGTAAGCGGAGAGGGAGACGCCCACGTTCGGCAGGCCGAAGAAGACGATGAGAATCACCACCAGCGGCGGCAGCGCGCGCAGCACATCGGCGAAGACAATGATGAGGAATGTGACGGGCGCGATCCTGTAGGCCCTCAGACAGGCGAGGACGAGGCCGAGCAACGTACCGGTCACCACCACCAGCAGAGATACCTGGAGCGTGATGAATGCCCCTTCCAGGATGGAGGGCATGTAGCGGGCGATGACAGTGCCGTTGAAGAACGTGTCGAGGAAGCGTTCCAGCGGCGTGAGCGTTTGGGTTTCCATCAATGCTCGACCCGCGAGAGGAAGGCTTTTGTGCGGGCCTGGCGCGGGTTGCGGAAGATGTCCTCCGGCGTGCCTTCCTCAACGATGAGCCCGCCGTCCATGAAGATGACGCGGTCGGCAGCCTCTGCGGCAAAGCGCATTTCGTGGCTCACCACCAGCATGGTCATCCCCGCTGCGCGCACTTTGCGCATGACATCCAGCACATCGCCCACCAGCTCAGGATCAAGCGCCGACGTCGGCTCGTCGAACAGCATCACCTTGGGTTCCAGCGCCAGGGCGCGGGCGATGGCAACGCGCTGCTGCTGACCGCCTGAGAGGGCCGCCGGGTAGGTGTCCGCCTTATCGGCAAGGCCCACATCGCTCAGCGCGTCCATGGCCCGCTCACGCGCCTCGCGCCGGGAGAATTTGCGCACTTTGGTGAGGGCAAGGGTGACGTTCCCCAGCGCGGTTTTGTGCGGGTAAAGGTTGAATGCCTGAAACACCATGCCGATGGTGCGCCGCGCCGCGTTGAGGTTTACGTTCCGGGCCGTCAGCTCCACACCGTCCACGGTAACAGTGCCTGCGCTGGGCGTTTCCAGGCGGTTGCAGCAGCGCAGCGCAGTACTCTTGCCGGAGCCGGACGGGCCGATGAGAAACACCATCTCACCGGTTGCCAGGGCAAAGTCGATGCCGCGCAAAACCTCCAGCGAACCGAAGGATTTGCGCAGGCCCTCAACCTTTAGGATGGGGGATGCGGGGGGAAGGGGCGCGCGATCGGCGCCCTCGCCCAAAGGTGCATCAACCAGGACATCTTGCACGAACTGTTAGCCGCAGTCGGGCGCACGCTCCGTCGGGTCGTGGCCTTCAAAACCCGGCTGGCCGAAACCGGCCTGAACGGTCACCGCCGCGCTGCCGTCCGCCGGCGTGACGCCGAACCACTTCTCGGAAAGCTCTGCAAATGTGCCGTCGAGCTTCAGACACTCAAGCACATTTTCGATCTTGTTGCGGGTCTCCACATCGTCTTTGCGGAAGGGCATGCCCCAGACACGGCCGGTGGAGTAGAGATACGACAGCGCAAGCTGCGGATTGCGGGCCGCGACAAACTGCGAGTTCGTGTTGCCGGCAACGTTTGCATCGGCACGGCCCGACAGAACCGCCTGAACGGCATCGGCGTTGGTGCCGTAGCTTTCCACGGTCCAGCCGATTTCCTCAGCCAGGTCGCGGGTCCAACTATCGTAGACGGAGCCGCGGTTCACGGCGATGGTTTTGCCTGCAAAGTCCGAGAGCTCGCTAGCGCCTTCAAGGTCCGAGCCGGCCTGCACCACAAACTGATAGTCTGTGTCCAGGTAGCCTTCGGTGAAGAGGAGGTTGCCCGCACGCTCTTCGGTGATCGTGGTGGGGGCGACAATGAAGTCGTAGGTTCCTGCCTGCAAAGCGGGCAGCAGGCCTGACCATTGTGCAGCGGTGATATTCATCTCCACGCCGAGCCGCTCGCCAATGATGTTGGCAAGGTCAACGTTGAAGCCTTCGATACCGCCGCCGAGCTTGGGCATGGCGTGGGGGGCGAACGTCCCGTCGAGGGCGACGTTGTAGCTGTCTTGCGCATGGGCCGCGCCGGCGGCGGTCAGTCCTAGCGCGAGGGTGAGAATGCGGAGCGTTTCGGTCATAGCCGGCTCTTCCCGTTTTTGTCATTTCGAACAGTTACGTGAAGCGAACGCCGTGCCAGCCGCCAACCTTGCCGGAACAAGAGCGCCCGCAGTCGGTTCTATTACCGTTCAAAGAGTTGATGAGGATCGCGGATGGCTCGAACCATCAATATGCGGCGAACCGGCGGGGGGCGCGACAACAGCTACTCTGCCGCGCCGTCGACAGCTGAGCTCGACAGCCTTGCCCACTGGCTGGATTCCAAGTTCTCGCTGTTCGGCATCCGCTTCGGCATGGATTCAGTGCTCGGCCTGGTGCCAGGCGTGGGCGATGCCGCGGGCCTTGCGCTGTCCGCTTACCTGATCGGTCAGGGCTACCGCATGGGCGCACGCAAACGCACCATTGCGCGGATGGCCGCAAACGCTTTGGGCGACACGGTGGTCGGCTCCATTCCCGTGCTGGGCAGTGTGATTGACGTGTTCTGGAAGGCGAACCGCGCCAACATGAAGCTCCTCAGGCGCGACCTTGAGCGGGCCAACCCGGTCAGGCGCTTCTAACAAAAAATAAACGGGGCGCCGCCCGTTGCCGAACGACGCCCCGCCCTGAAATGCTCCCGTAAATATACCGGGCTTGAAAAGTCTTACGCACTGAAAACTGTGGCGAGGCGAAAAGTGCCTCTAATCCTGATTATGCCGGGGTTGCGGACAGTCCCGCCGAACGGAGCTGGCCTCGGTAATGGGGTGGCGTGCTGGGCACGCCGCTGAAAAGTCCATCGAGCCTTGATTGCGATGGAGCCGGAAAATTGGCTCCCCTGGAAAAGCGCTGATCGAAATTGGGATCACCCTGGCTTTTCATCGGTTTATCGCTTTCGCCTCTCGATGACCGAGATGTATACCCAACAAGCGAAGGGCGAAGTGACTGCAGTCACAGGCTGGTCGGGATACGCCGCCCGGAGGCTCCTGGGGGCGTTTGCGCTGTCGCATTGCTGCAATCGTTCCGACACGAAAACTTCGCGCAAACGTCGTCGGCCCGTCATCTTCCGCAGCGATAGCGCCGCAAGTCCAAAGGCTTGCGGAGACGACAATGAAGAAAACACTCCTTGCCGGCGCAGCGCTCGTGCTCGTCCCGGCTTTCGCGGCTGCGGAGGTCGGCTTGTCAGTGGGCGCGCTCAGCTACGGCCAGCGCCCCGCTTATCTCATCGACAAGATGGATGACGGACCGCTGAAGGATCAACTTCAGGCATGTCTGGGCCAGACGCCGCAGAAGACGGATTTCTCCATCGGCCATCGCGGTGCTCCGCTGAAGTATCCTGAGCACACCGTGGAATCGAACGTTGCCGCGGCGCGCCAAGGCGCCGGCATTTTGGAGTGCGACGTCACCTTCACGGCGGACAAGGAACTCGTGTGCCGCCACGCGCAGAACGATCTGCACACCACCACCAACATGGTCGCCTCACCGCTTGCCGATCAGTGCACCGCGCCGTTCACGGCCGCGTCTGACGGCAACGAGGCAACGGCTGAGTGCCGCACGAGCGACATCACGCTCGCCCAATTCCGCACTTTGACGCCGAAGATGGACGCGTCCGACACATCGGC
>JBCDFB010000184.1:0-6348 GCA_039178655.1 Pseudomonadota bacterium
CTCATCCACAAGGCGCGCGACGGCAACACCTACACCCTCAACCTCATCGACACCCCCGGCCATGTGGACTTCGCCTACGAGGTGAACCGCTCGCTCGCCGCGTGCGAGGGCTCGCTCCTGGTGGTCGACGCCTCCCAGGGGGTCGAGGCCCAAACCCTTGCCAACGTCTATCAGGCCATCGACAACGACCACGAGATCATCCCCGTCCTCAACAAGGTCGACCTGCCGGCCGCCGAGCCTGAGCGCATCCGCGAGCAGATCGAGGAAGTGATCGGGCTCGACGCCACGGACGCCCTCCAAATCTCCGCCAAAACCGGCCTCGGGGTGGACGAGGTGCTGGAGGCCATCGTGGCCCGCCTGCCCGCGCCGAAAGGCGACCCGGACGCGCCGCTCAAAGCCATGCTCATCGATAGCTGGTACGATGCGTATCTGGGCGTCGTCACCCTGGTGCGCATGATCGACGGCACCCTCAAAAAGGGCCAAAAAATCCGCATGATGCAGACTGGCGCCACCCACCCGGTGGACAAGGTCGGCGTCTTCACCCCCAAAATGCTGGAGGTGGACACGCTCGGCCCTGGCGAGATCGGCTTCCTCATCGCCGGCATCAAAGAGGTGGCGGACACGGCCGTCGGCGACACCATCACCGACGCGCAAAAGCCCACATCAGAGCCCCTTGCCGGCTTCCGCCCCGCGGTCCCCGTGGTGTTTTGCGGCCTCTTCCCCGTGGACGCTGCCGATTTTGAGGATCTGCGCTCCGCCATGGGCAAGCTGCGCCTCAACGACGCCAGCTTCTCCTACGAGATGGAGACGTCCGCCGCCCTCGGCTTCGGCTTCCGCTGCGGCTTCCTGGGCCTGTTGCACCTAGAAATCATCCAGGAGCGGCTGGAGCGCGAGTTCAATCTTGATCTCATCGCCACCGCCCCGTCGGTGGTCTACCGCATCGCCTTGCAGGACGGGACGGTGCAAGAGCTCCACAACCCTGTGGACATGCCCGACCCCACCCACATCGCCTCCATCGCCGAGCCGTGGATCAAGGCAACCATCATGACGCCCGACGATTACTTGGGCGGGATCTTAAAACTCTGCCAGGAGCGGCGCGGCATTCAGAAAGAACTGTCCTACGTGGGCAGCCGCGCCATGGTGACGTACGAATTGCCCCTCAACGAAGTGGTGTTCGATTTTTACGACCGGCTAAAATCCGTCTCCAAAGGTTACGCGTCGTTCGACTATCAGATGGACGATTACCGCGACGGCGACCTGGTGCGCATGAACATCATGGTGAACTCAGAGCCGGTGGATGCATTGGCAATGCTGGTCCACCGGTCGCAGGCCGAGCGCCGCGGCCGCGCCATGTGCGAAAAGCTGAAGGAGCTGATCCCCCAGCACATGTTCGTCATCCCCATCCAGGCAGCCATCGGCGGCCGCATCATCGCCCGCGAGACGATCAGAGCGTTGCGGAAGGACGTGACGGCGAAGTGTTACGGCGGTGATGCGACCCGCAAACGCAAGCTGCTGGAGAAGCAGAAGGCGGGTAAGAAGAAGATGCGGCAGTTCGGGAAGGTGGAGATCCCGCAGGAGGCGTTCATTGCGGCGCTAAAGGTGGATGGTTAGCAGGTTCTAATCTGAATGTGAAACTTACACGCCTCTAAACAATTGATACTGAAGCGATGACTGAAGCTTTACGCCCCCCGTCCTAACAAGAATTTCCCTTCTCGACCTACATGCGCTTTCTGTAGTGTGGAAACGCTTCGAATTCACGTCATCCCTCAGTGAAACATCGAAGTGCTCCGCAGGCATCATCAGCTGCCCTGCTCCTTCGTCAGCTTGCCATTCTGCGCTGCCCGGCGGAAACAGCTTTCTCCATTCCGGGCCTCTCTCTCGCGCGATCTGGTGCGAGTGGAGCACGAGGTGCATGACTTCATGTGCAAATGTGAACCGATCCCATCCAGAGCCCGCTCTCGCCCGCTCATAGACCTCGTTGGGGATAGCGAGAAGACCGTGGAAAGTGTGTGCTTGTCCCGATGATTCTATTGCCCCATCCTTCATAATCTCTAGGCTGAAACCCAGTAACGGAGCGATCTCAAGCTCGAACGCGCCAATGATATCGACTGGCACTCTCCTCAGGCGCGGGCATACAGCACGAAGTTTTCGAATCTCGGAAGAAATTGACCCTCGGCCTCTAGGTGAAACAATGTAGTCAGTCATCGACGTGCTCACGATCGAATAGGTCAAGTTGAATTGAGCAGGCCCATTTGGCTACTCCAAACACACGCCTTTCAAGGTAGAAAGATGAGCCTGCGCGACTGGTCTCAGTCGATACAGTTAACTTTAGTCGATCAGCCGCTGCGGCGGGCAGGTTGTAGATATGGATCAATTTTTCAATAAGGCCCACTGGCAATGGGTCTCGGCCATGCTCTATGCCTGACAGAAGGTACGGCGGAACACTCAACCGCTCGGCCATTTCGCCAAGGGTTTCGCTTTCCGATAAACGTATTTCGACGAGCTGCCGACCAAGGTTGGTTAGTAAACTCGCCGGCTGTGCACCCAAAATTCTACTCCTAGAACAATTTCACTCGCAGCCGGGCTTGTCTTCGCGAGTTCACGCGCGGCGCACACCACTAATCTACCAATCTGCTCTCGAGCCGTGTGAGAAGCGAAAACGAGCCCCTGCGTCCAACACACACGTAATAGTCGGTGAAGGACCATCGTCGAAGTGGGTGACCGAGTAATTTCTGCCTATATCCCCGTTGTCCCCGCTGTCGTTGGAAGCATTGTGGATTTCTCGTGTGTAATACCGACGGCTATGCCAGCTGCGCCATCCTGCTTGTGCAGGACGTAGTGGACCTTCCTACTGCACCGAACCGTCCAGGTCGCATGTCGCTGTGTGGACAGCCGTCGGACGTTTAGCATTAATCAAACAGGGGTCGTCTTCCGTGAACACCGGTAACAGTGCTGTGGGTCGGCAGGGATACGTCTTTCAAGCCGGCCAATACGCTTCTAAATATGGTCGACCTTCGCGTCCAAAGTCCCGCGGTCGTTAGAGCCTCGGCTGCGAAAGACGTGCGCGGTATAACGCACCACAGCGCCCGGTAAGCAAACAAGCGTGCAGAATTGCCATTCCGATTTGCTGCGGACAAACTAATTCCATGCGCATTGAGCTTGACGAACACGCCATTGCACGCCTGGAACGACGCGGAGCGACCCCAGAAGAAGCGACGATCACCGTCCGTCAGGGCGCCCGTTCGCCGGCCCGGCACGGCCGAACAGCCTTCACCTACGAGTTCATCGGCTCCGTCGAATGGCTGGGCACCCGCTACCGAGGGAAGCGCATCATCTGCTATGCTGCGCCGATCGAAGACGGCTGGCGCATCATCACTGTCATCGTCAAATTCCTGAGGCCGTAATGCGCATCACCTACGACCCGGAAGCCAACGCCGCCTACATCACGCTGTCAGAGCAGCAAGGGGGCGTCGTCACGCACACCATCAGCGAAGATATCAACATCGATGTCTACGCCAACGGCGCGCTACACGGCATAGAGTTGCTGAACGCCAATGAACAGTTGGCGCCCGATGGTGGCGACCTCCTCGTGCAGAACCTTGTGACGGGCCAGGAAGTTCGCCTGAAACTCAAAGCTGCTTAGCTGCATCGGAGAAAATCATCCCCACCCCCACACCCCGCCCCTTTCCTTTAGTTGCTTTGACGGCGATGAGTAGGGCGGATCCGGACCGGCCGACGCGGTCGTCAAAGCCTCGGCGGCCAAGGCCGTTCGCGGCGTGCGGACCACCACAACAGATGCGCCGTTTCAGTCGCGTCCTGCCCCTCCCATGGCACCGCACCGCGCCACAAGCGCGAGGCGCCAAACCCGCACGCCCACAAAAGGGCCAGGCAAGGCGCCGCCCTCACCCGCTGCGGGACGGCTGCCGCCTTCGCCCCGTCCGGTTCACCAGAACGAGCCCCACCGCAATCAAAACAAGCGCCCCAAAAATGCGGATCGACAGCGGCTCGCCCAATAAAATCCCCCCAGCCAGCACCCCGAAGACAGGCGATAGGAACGCAAAGCTTGAAAGCCCCGTGGCGCTATAGGTGCGGATCATCGTGAACCAGATGAGATACGTCACCCCCACCACCAGAATGCCCTGGAACAAAAGGGCTCCGGTCGCGAGCGCCGACAACTCCCGCAGCATTGGCCCCGCCAGCGGCAAGAACGGCACCATCACCAGCGCGGAGATGGCAAGCTGATAGGCGAGCGTCTTCTCGCCCCGCACCTGTGACAGCCGCGATCCTTTGATGACCAGCGTCGTCGCCGCCCAGGCCGCGCCCCCTGCCAGACACAATAGGTCGCCGATCAGCACCCCGTCGCCGGGCGCACTCAAGTCATCGGACAGAACCAGCCCCACCCCCAGAAACGCCAGCCCCACCCCAGAGAGCCTGCGCAGCGTAATCCTCTCACCCAAGACAAAGTGGGCCCCGATCAAAACAAAGAAGGGCATTGTGTTGATCATCAGGGTGGCCCGCGCCGCCGTCGTAAAGTTGAGCCCCAAAAAGATCAGTACGAACTCTAGGCCGAACAGCGCCCCTGCCAGGAAGCCGGCCCCCAGCGTGCCGTCCCGCTCAAACAGCGAGATCCGCCGCACCGCACACCACAACAGGATGACGAGAAGCCCGATGGCGGAGCGCGCCATGGTCAAAAACACCGGGCTAAAGCCCTCGGTGGACACCTTGGCGGCCACCTGCCCCACCCCCCACGTAAAGGTGAGCATGACCATGATGCCCGCTGCTGCCGCATTCACCGGCAACCCAGCGGGCCCACCGCCGCCCCTCCGCTGCTGCGCCAAAGCGCTAACCCTCCGCTCCAGGCACCTCAGCCCGCCATGCCAGTATTCGCCGCTCGGCCACAGGAGACCTGGCACGGCCCCCACACATCCCGGTGCAAAACCTTATCCCCCACCGGCCGTGTCAGGCGTGTAGTCGTCCGTGCATGTGGCGCTTAACGGAGTCCTCCCGTCCTTAGGAACTCCCTCAAGCCGCCTTTCGCACCCAGAAGCGCTCGGGCCCCAGCACCTGGACCAGCGTTTTGCTGCCGATGGACGTCTCGTGCAGCATGCCGCCGTGGGGCAAAATCCCGCTGAAGGTGAAGAGCCACCCTGCGTCGTCCGTGCAGTTCATGGTGAGCACAACGCCGCCGAAAAGGTCGTACCGGTAGCGCATCAAGGTGCCTGAAAGCTGCTGCCCCACGTCGTCAGAGCCCGTCCCGTCCTCCCCCAAATTGCGGTGGTAGTGGAGAAAGCCGGACATATCCCGCCCCTTCTCGATCACCCAGAGCTGCGGATAGGGAACCTCAAGCGTCTCGCAAAAGGCCTCCATTGAGCCACCGCCCGGCACCTGGGGCGTGCGCCCCGCCGCCGCGATAATGTCCAGGCACTTCTCCCGCGACAGCAGAAAATGCGCCTTCACCCGCGCATTCTCCTCCTCCGTCAAAACGGTCTTTTGCAACAGCGCCAACATCTCGGGCGGTTCGTCATCCAAGGGTCGGGGCGCAACCCAAACCCCCGTACCCTTCAGCGCCGCATTCACCGCCTCATGGCCGCTCGCCAACACCTCGCCCGTCGCCTCGCGGCTCAAAATCACCTCAGCGCCCATCGCCGTCTCCTCACTGTCCCGCGGTCTTATCCCCGCCCGCGCCAGAATGCCCGTCCGAAATCCTCTCCGGCGGCCGAGGCAACGCCGGGCCGAAACAGATCCCCATCCGCCCATCGCCGCCCCGGCCTGCAGCCAGCGCGGGCGCGACACTCTCAAAGCCCCATTCGGCGCGGCAAAAACTAATCCCCGCCGCCTGAGATCAGCCTATCTTTCCCGTGCTCTGGCGGCGAAGAGGAGGGCGGGTCCGGACCGGCCGACATCGTGCCGTCAGCGCTCTGGCGGCCGACAAGGGCGGGGTGTAACGGACCACCGCGCTTGAAGGCACACCCGGATGGCAGCGTCCGCGGCGCCGCCCGAAACCGGCTGTATCCTGCGGCCCCCTTAAAGGGGGTGCGGCGGCTCTGGTAGCACGGGCGGGCGATCACGGCACGGACGGTGCGCAAGGCAAACGCCTTCGCACGGCAACGCCCCCGCCAACCGGCAAAACGCCAAAACAAGAGGGACGCGCCAAGGACGGCACAACCTCACCCCTGCGCCGTCCTGGCGCGTCCCCCCTCCTCACCCCGCCGGACCCGGTCCGCGCGGCGCCATCCGCCGTGGCAAGTCGCGCCCTACTCCGGCCGCACCACCGCAACAGCCAAGATCAGCACCAGCGCAACCACCGCTAGCTTCCACGCGTCGGAGCGCTTCTTCAGCCCCGGCAGC
>JBCDFB010000185.1:0-6328 GCA_039178655.1 Pseudomonadota bacterium
TACGGCTCCACCGGAACCCCGACGACCGACGCGCTCTGCGACGTTGTTAAGATGCTGGAGAGCGCCGATTCGGTAGTTCTCGCGCCGACCGGGCGCGGTGCCGTGGCCGTGGCGATCCTTTCGGTAGTGCGGCCAGGTGATCGTCTCGTCATTGTCGACAACGTCTACGAGCCGACCCGCCGTTTTGCCGGCGTCTTCCTGTCGCGCATGAACGTGGAAACTGTCTACGTCGATCCCCTTGACCACGATGCGGTTCGGCAGGCGGTGAGCGGGGCGGCTGCCCTGTTTCTGGAGGCGCCGGGCTCGCAGACATTTGAGGTGCCGGACATTCCAGCGCTCGCGGCCCTGGCTCGGGAGGCGGGAGCGGTGTCCATCATGGACAACACGTGGGCGACGCCGGTGTTCTTCAGGCCTTTGGAGCGGGGCGTCGACATCTCGGTCCAGTCAGCGACCAAGTACTACGGCGGCCATGCGGACCTCGTGATGGGGACAGTCGCCGCCAATGGGCGCAACGGCAAGATGGTGGAGGAGACCTGGCGCGAACTGGGGATGCATGTGGCGCCGGACGATGTGTTCTTGGCGCTGAGGGGCCTGCGCACGCTCGACGTGCGTCTGGAGCGGCATCAGCGCAACGCACGCCGGGTTGCCGAATGGCTGAGCGCCCACAGCAAGGTGGACCGCGTGCTTTACCCGGCGTTGCCGGACGCACCGGGCCACGCGCTCTGGAAGCGCGATTTTGAAGGGGCGACGGGCCTCTTCTCCTTCGTGCTGAAAGGCTACGAGATGGACGCGGTGCAAAGCGTCGTGGACAATTTGGAGCTGTTCGGCATCGGCTATTCTTGGGGCGGGTTCGAAAGCCTGGTCACGGTGGCGCGAATGCCGAGGATCCGCACCGCAACGCCCTGGCCGGAAGACGAGCATGTGGTGCGGCTCCACATCGGCTTGGAGGACCCGCAAGACCTCATCGAGGATCTGGAGCGGGCGCTGGCAAGGCTGCCTTGAGCTTCACGTGGTGTTGGCAAGGGCAGAGCGGCGCTCGCGGAAAATTAGCCAGAGGTTGCGCGCGTAGATGAACAGCCCAGCGCCCTGCCCGGCGATGAACACAGGATCTTGGCGGTAAAGGGCATAGGCGAACAAGATGGAGCCGCCGGCGATGGAGAAGAACCAGAACGCGATTGGCACCACTGACCGCCCAGCCCGCTCCGAAGCGATCCATTGGATCAAGAAGCGCGCCGAAAACATGGCCTGCGCTGCAAACCCTATGGCGATCCACACATCGAACTGGGCGATGAAGACGTGGTAGAACCAATCGCCAAGAGACGTGGCAAGGTCACTCATCCACCAACTCGCCGACTTCGTGGGCGACCGGCCGTGAGGCGGAACGCTTCCTGAGCCACCACACGCCCAGAAGATCTGGCACGCCCACCAAAGCCCGGTCGATCATCCCGTATTTTGACTTGCCGGCAAGCCGCGGCCGGTCCGCCACCGCCACATGGGCGATGCGCCAGCCTTCGCGCAGAAAAAGGGCAGGGAAGAAGCGGTGATTGTTGTCGAAAAACGGCAGAAGCAGGTAGGCTTCCCGCCGCATCGCCTTCAGGCCGCATGCGGTGTCCACAGTGTCGTCCTTGAGCATGGCGCGGCGAACCTTGTTGGCGGCCCGCGACCCCCATTTTTTGACGACGCCGTCATGCCGGCGCGTACGCTGGCCGGCCACCAGCCCCACGGCCGGGTGCGCCAAGAGCGGGGCGACGAGATCGCCAAGGTGGCGTGGGTCGTTCTGTCCGTCCCCGTCCATGGTGACGAGGATAGTGCCGCGGGCGGCGACCGCACCGGAGCGGATTGCGCGTGACTTTCCGCCGGAGCTCTCGTGCCTCACCACTCTAACGTTGGTGCGCCCGACCCCGCGCGCGACATCCGCCGTCCCGTCGGTGGAGCCGTCATCCACCACGATGATCTCGAACGGAGAGGTGAGGGGGCCGGCGAAAATCTCTTCGATCAGCGGACCTAAGGCGCCGGCTTCGTCGCGAGCGGGAATGACGATGCTGATCAGCGGTGTGAGGGGCGAGCGCGCTTGCATGGATGGACCCAGGATCGCTGCGCGGTTGAAAACGCAACCGATTGACAAGCCTTGAGTTAAGCTGGCGAGGGCGGCTTCAACAAGTCAGAACGGTGCATACCGGTCGGGCAGGCGCGCTTTGTGCACCGATGAACCCCTTCAGCAACACGAACCATCACCGCTGCGCCTCTTCGCCCGCCACAAATAGCGTGAGCGTGATGGGGTCTCCTTTGGAGATGTTGAAGCCCTCTACAACGCCCGCGCGCCGCAGCGCGACAGAGGCGTCACGCGCAGCCTCTTCAACCTCCTCAACGGCGTGGGCGCGGGCGGCAACAACCGCGCATTCCTGCGCGGCGATGCTTGCTGCCTGCTCCGCCGTGGCGAGCGCCGTATCGGTGCCGGAGAGGAAGATCATGCTTGGCTCATTGAAGCCGCCAACACTGACAAGACGCGGCGCTTCGCACGGTGCCAGCGTGTGTGCCGCCTCCACCAGCCGGGTGGAGATCCACACCGGCTGAAGGGCTGGCAGCCCGATCCCCCACACGCCGGCTTGGGCGATGATCGCAGCGGCAAGCGCCGGGGCAATTACCTTCTGGTCCAGGAGGCGCGTGCCGCGGATCACCTGCCAGGCGGCATAGATCCCGGCAGCAGCGGCAATCGCCAGGACCGCCGCAAAGCTCACGACCGGCACATCTTCAAGAAGTGCAGCGCTCTGGGCGCTGAGACTTCCAAGTGCGCTCATCAAGAAGGGGGACGCAGCCAGGACGGCGATGGGCGGTGCTGCGATGAGGATGGCGGCGAGGATGCGCAGAATGCGCGGGGCACGGTAAGGGGCAAGCGTTGCCACCGCCGCAATGGCAAGGGCTGGAAGGAGCGGCAGTGTGTAGTGCGGCAGTTTGGTGGGCGTCAGTTCAAACACGATCCACGCCGGCACAGCCCATGCGAACGCAAAGAGCACTGCGTCGCTGCGCTGCCTCACCCCGTGCCAAACGCTCGCCAGAACGAAGGGCGCAAGGGGCCACGCCACGGCGAAGAAGAAGGCAATGTGAGTGAGCGGCGGTGCACCGTGCCCCTCCTGGCCCGTGGCGGCTTTGCCGAAAAAGTCCGTCCCTAGAGCCGCAACGAAAAACGCCCCATCCGTCGCGAAGTAGATGGCCACGTACCAGGGCAGGCAGATGGCTGCGAGGATGGGCAGGCCGATCAGAATGCGCAGTTTTGCCAGCAGCGCCCGGCGATCGATAATGAGTAGGGTCAAGACCGTCAGCCCGGCGACCATGGGTGCGATGGGGCCCTTGATGAGTATTCCCAGTGCCAATGCCACCCAGAAGACAATCGCCATGGCCAGCGGTCTTCGCTCTGCCAGCCAGAGCCTTGCCAGCGCCCCCTGCATGGCAAGGATGGTGGCAAGGAGTGCGGCATCGGTCTTTGCAAGGCGCGCCTCCACGCCGAGGATGATGGTGGCACCGAAGAGCGCGCCGGCGGTGAGCGCGAGCGGCAGCGGCAAAAATGCCCGCGCCGCCCAAACCGACAGAAGCAACGCGCCAATAGCCCCGGCGAGTGAGGGGAGGCGGTAAACCCACAACGGTGCCTCGGCGCCCCTACCGCTCAGCGTCGCAGCGCCCGCCTGGAGCCAGTGAATGCCGATGGGCTTTTTGTGGCGCGGCGCATCCTGGAAGCGGATGGCCACAAAATCGCCGGTCTCCAGCATCTGCTTTGTGGCTTGGGTGTAGCGCGGCTCGTCCCGATCGATCGGCGGCACGGTGGACTGCCCGGGCAGGAACGCAAGCGCCACGCAGATGATGAGGAACACGCCGGCCAAGGTGCCAAGCCCCAGACTGCCCGCAGCAACCCCGTGGAGTGCTGGCCCGTGGGAGCGTGTGCCGGACGTCTCGGCGGAGGGCGGAGCGCCAACGGAGGAAGATGAACGCATGAAACTCGCTTTACCGTGCGCTCTGAAAGCGTGGGCATTGCCGGCCTCGACTGTGGCCGGCAGCTGACGGGGCGACCGATGCAGCCGTCCGTGACGCGGTCTAGGCTGCCGCGGCGCGGATGTAAACGCGCCCGGCCCGGGAGCCGATGGTGGGCAACTCCTGCCCCGTCCTGGCCCCGCGTCGCAGGCGCTGCTATGGCCCGGCGATGGCCCTCATCGTTCACCTCACCGATTTGCACTTGCGCCCGCCGGGGGTTCTGACGCGTGGAACTGTGGACTGTGCGTCCTACACCGACGCGGCAATCAAGGCTGTGGCGGCAAGGCACGGGGATGCGGACGCGATCATCATCACAGGTGACGTTGCCGACCTCGGCGAAGCGGGGGCGTACGAACAGCTTGCCTTGATGCTGGAAGCGTTCGCGGCGCCGGTGCTCCTCGCGCCCGGAAACCACGATCGGACCGGACCGTTCCGGGAGGTGTTTGGCCGCTGGCCGGGCGTCGGCGACGGCCCGGTCGAAGGCAAGGTCTGCCACGCTCATGATGTGGCCGATGCACGGATCGTCATGCTGGACAGTTCGGTTGATGGCCTTGACCGGGGCGACCACTTTGGCGCCCTCGGCGCCGTTCAAATCGCGTGGCTCGACAGTCTTTTGCGGGAGGAGAAGCCCACCCTCATCGCGCTTCATCACCCACCCTTCATCACCGGCATGACCTTTTTGGACCGGATCAGGCTGCAGGATGCGGACGACCTGGCCGCAGTTTTGAGGGGGCGGAACCACGTCAGACGCATCGTGTGCGGGCATGTGCATCGCACAATTGTCGCAGGCTTTGCCGGGGCGCCGGCCATCACCGTGCCGGGCGTTGCCCACCAAACCGCGCTGACACTTGGCAGCGGGGCGTCCCACCGCTCGGTTATGGAGCCGCCAAGCTACGGTGTGCACTTGATTGGCGCGCAGGATGCCTCGCATGTGGCGCTGGTGGACGTGTACGATGCCCCGGGCGCGGTTGTGCAAAGGGAGACGGCATGAGTGACACGCTGATTGCGCCGGCGGTACGCCTTCCCATCGCCATGTCCGATGTGAACGCGGCGGCTGCACGCATTAAAGGGCAGGCCGTGCGCACGCCCCTCCTGAGCAATTCCGTGCTCGATGAGGTCACCGGCGGCAAGGTGCTCTTCAAGCCGGAGTGTTTGCAGCGCACCGGCTCCTTCAAGTTCCGGGGCGCCTACAACAGGTTGGCTGCACTGGGCGAAGAGGGACGGCGCAAAGGGGTGGTTGCTGCCTCTTCGGGGAACCATGCCCAGGGGGTTGCGGAGGAGGCGCGGATCTTCGGCATTTCCGCCACCATCGTGATGCCCACGGACGCACCCGCTATCAAACGCCTGCGGACCGAGCGGTCCGGCGCCACGGTAGTTCCCTACGACCGCGCGAAAGAAGACAGGCTTGCCATTGCCAACGAGATTGCCGAGCGGACCGGCGCCGTTTTTGTGCCGCCCTACGATGACCCGTTCGTCATGGCCGGTCAGGGCACCGCGGGGCTTGAGATTGCCGAAGACCTTGAGCGGATGAATGCGCGGGCCGACAGGGTCCTGGTGCCCACCGGCGGCGGTGGACTGCTCAGCGGGATCTCAACGGCAGTGAGCGCTCTAATGCCGAGTGCCGTTTGCCAGCCCGTCGAGCCTGAAGACTTTGACGATACCAACCGTTCGCTTTCCTCTGGCGAGCGGGTGTCGAATGAACGGCGCACCGGCTCAATTGCTGATGCGCTCCTATCGGTTTCACCGGGGACGCTGACCTTCACGGTAAACCGAGAGCGTGCGCGGCCGGGCTTTTCGGTGAGCGATGCGGATATGCTGCGCGCCGTTGCCTTCGCCGCGAACGAACTGAAGCTCGTTGTGGAGCCCGGCGGGGCCGCTGCGCTCGCCGCGTTGCTTGCCGGGAGTGCAAAGGTGCGCGGCGAAGTGGTCGTCTGCGTCCTGTCCGGGGGCAACATCGACCCGCCTATGCTGGCCGAGGCGCTCTCGCTGGCCACTGCCTGACAACGCACGCGGCCGCCACGTTGAGCCAACCTGATCTTGTCGCACCTGTGCGATAGAGCCATCCGAGCCTGACTGTGGAGAGGGAGAGCGAGGCTGAAGGCTCTTTAGGCCGCGCAGCGCGGTTTTGCGGCTGGCTGGGCGGCGTCATCGAGCGTCACTTCGACCACGCCGCCCATCGCGCGGATGGCCTGGGCGATGGATGGGGTGACCGCGCGCGGGCGCTCCAACGCAACGTCCACCCAGCGGCGGCCACCTTCCAGGATGGCGACGATGCGCACCGCGCAGCCGCCATCCTCGCCGATGA